>JAPLJV010000024.1 GCA_026388415.1 Deltaproteobacteria bacterium
GCACAAACCGGAAACATTGTCGGTGCGGAATTTAAAGATGGGAGCATCATATACGGAAGAGTTATTAAAATGAACGTTTACGATATCCACATTGAAACGAAAGACGGCAAAATAATATCCCGTAACTTCGACGAAGTGGCCCGTTTTTTAAAAGATATTGACGTTGATGCAAAACTGGAATCTAAGACGCCCATAGTAGATAAGGTTTCACGAGACGCACGGCACGCTTGGGAAATTGGGCCGGAAATATCGATCATTGAGTATAAAGAACCCGATGTCATGAGTCAAAAGGGAACAATGTATGGAATTGGTGCGGCCTATATTTATCACAATGGCGTCATGATTAAGGTTGCGGGCAGATACAGTTATGGACAGGTAGACTACCAAAATTCAGGCACCCTTGATAATATAGACGATAGCATATTTGAAATCAGGACGCTTGGAGGCTACGACTTTAAAATCGGAAGTTCATTCACGATGACGCCATTCATCGGTTTTGGGTACAGATATTTAAAAGATGATGGGTCCGGAAGAATCACTTCAACAGGCGCTGGAGGATACTTAAGAGAATCAAATTATTATTATAGCCCAATTGGTATCGAAGCGGTAAATGTTTTCGATAAAGGTTGGTCTGCCGGTGTGATTCTGGAATATGATTATTTTTGGCAAGGAATGCAAAAAAGCTATGAGAGCAGTTTTTTAGCCGGCCTTAATGACATTGAAAATCACCAGAACAGTGGTTATGGCGCAAGAGGATCTATAATCATCAAGAAACAAACAGATCGGGTATTTTATTTTATAGAACCCTTCATAAGGTATTGGAATATTGCCGATTCGGACGTTCAACCATTGACCTTTAATGGAGCCCCCACCGGACTTGGCATATACGAACCCAAAAATAACTCTACAGAAATCGGCGTAAGGTTTATGATAGGATTTTAGTTATCTCAACGACAACGCCATAAATTCTGGGGACAGTACACTTAACTATTGGCATAGGAAGCCAAAGCTTCCAGTGATTACGCATAGCAAGAATAGTAGCTCCACTGATACCGCATCATATTGTCTAAGAAACAAAAAAATGGATGGCAAGGAATAAATCCCCGCCATCCACCTTTATGTATACTGAAAGCTTATCCCACCAGCTTTCAGATTATCTGCAAGGGGGGGTCGGCGGGTGGAGAGGAGGGTAATAAAACCACCCGCCGACTTAAAACGCTTTAAAAGGCCTTATTAAGCACATCGTCTTTCGCATCGGGGAAGAGTGCAACATAGATGCCAACAATGGAAAACAGTTTTTCGGTGGGCTCGTTATTAATAATATATTAATGATTGCAGTGTATTGTGATAATAAAAAATAAATAAATAAGCTTGCCGATCGTCCATCTATAAATATTAGACTATAAATGTGTGCGTAATATGCACGCAACATTTATCTTATTTATAAAAAAAATGTTACATTATAGCTATATTTTCCTTTGTGCTTAAAACGCACGCTATGTGCATATAGCGCACAGTGACCGCTGGGAATAGGGAAGCATTGAAAAGCGTCAATAATTAAAGGTGATTAAATGCCTCTTTTTTTAGTTCCCGCAGCAGTTTGTATCGGGAAATACCCAACAGCTGAGAAGCCTTGCTCTTATTACCGCCGCTGAGCTCCATGGCTTTGGCGATGATTTTTTCTTTGACATCCTTGGTGATTCTTTCGGTCACGGCGTCGAAATCTATACCTTCGGTCGTTAAGACGGGTGAGAAATTATAAAGGGAGAATTGATCTTTTTCCTGGGTAGCGGTTGCCTTGATCTCCGCCGGCAGGTATTCCGGGGTGATGATGGTTTTCATATCCTGAACGATCATCACGCGTTCGATGATGTTCTTCAGTTCCCGGACATTTCCTGGCCAGGGATAGTTGAGCAGGGTTTGAGCCGCTTCCTTGCTGAATCCGGTGACCTTTTTGCCGAATTTATTATTGAATTCCTCCACGAAATATTGGGCCAAGATAATGATGTCCTCGCTTCTTTCCCTTAAGAGCGGGACAAAAATAGGGACGACACTGATACGGTAATAAAGATCTTCGCGAAAGGCGCCTTCGGCAACCATGCGGTTCAAATCACGGTTGGTGGAAAAGATAAAGCGGACATCTATCGGGATGTTATCTGTGCCGCCCAGACGGCGGACATAGCCGTCTTCCAGGACGCGGAGAAATTTTGCCTGCAGCGGCATGGTCATTTCGCCAATTTCATCCAGCAAGAGCGTGCCTCCGGTCGCGTATTCCAGTAGGCCGATTTTCTTTTTCCGGGCGTCCGTAAAAGCGCCCGCCTCGTAACCGAATAACTCGCTTTCCAGCAGCGTTCCGGGAATGGCCGCGCAATTGACATCAACAAAATGTTTGGAACGGCGGTTACTTTGTTTGTGGATTGCCCTGGCCAATAATTCTTTCCCCGTACCACTGGCGCCACGGATCAGGATGCTGGTGTTATGACCGGCAACCTCCTCGATCGTATGAAAAATACTCAGTATTTTATTTGATTTGCCGAGGATATTGTGGAATCCCAGCAGCCTGTCCTCTCTTTCCTTGAGATTGTCCACTTCCGTCTTCAGGGATATTGCCTCCTCGGAAAGCATGGTGTGCAACATGGCGTTGTCGTAAGAAGTGGCGGCATTACTCACCAGGACATCGAGAATTTTGACCTGTTCTTCTGCGAAGCTGCCAGACTCATTGGCCAGGTAGAGAACACCCTGTACCCTTTCTTTGATGCGGATCGGGAAGGCAATTTCCGAGGTATGGTCGCTAAACACCGGCACTGCGGAAGGGAGTAGCGACGACGCCTGCTTCCTGAGCACCATATTGGTGTCCATGGCTTTCTTGATGATGCTTTTTTCGATTTTGCCCTGGTATTCATCAATATTGCCGGGCATAAGCTCACCATTTTCATGGACGAGGCAGGGCTCATCTTTTCTTCCGGGGAGATAAAGCAGGGCCTTGCTTACTTTCATCATCTTAACGGCATTGGTAATCAGAATTCCGGGGATGCGCTCGCTTTGAATGCCACTTAAATTCATTTCCGAGACCGCTTCCTGCAGGACCATCAGTTGGCGTATTTTTTCCGTATCATTTTCAAAAAGCCGGGTATTATAGATGATGATACTCATTTGACTGGCAAAGGTCAAAAGCAGGCTTATTTCTTCCGGGAAGAATTTCGTTTTTTCCTTGCGCCACGCAACAACGGTGCCGATTACTTCGTCGCCAATTTTGAGGGGGGCGCAAAAAATGGAACCCCGGTCATAGATCTTGGTCCGCTTACGGTCTATTTCAGTTACCCGGGGATCTGTGGCCGCATCTTCAATGGCAATCAACTGGCCGGTTTTCGCAACCTTGGCGGGAATGCAGTCGTATTCCTGAATGTCCAGCGCCCGGTCAAAGGCCTCTTTGTCCTCTTCCGGACTGAAATTTTTTACCACGTATGTTTTAAGGTAGCGCTTACTTTTATCAAAAAGGCGAATGATGCCACGATCAAACCCGATTGCCTCTACCAGCTCATCGAGGATTTTGGAAAGCACTTCATCCAGATGGGAGGGGGCGGTCAGAAGTTTGCTGATACTGAAAATGCTTTTGAGCAATTTATCTTTATCCAGGAGCGGAGTGGCAGCACGGCGGGGGTCGTTGGGAATTGAAGTCAAGGTAGTCATAAATCTTTCATGATTCCTTTAGAATCATACTCAGCACGGTCGTCAGTTTGACCGTATCTTCATCAGCTTTTCTCAAGCGTTCGCTTACAATGCCGGCCATATTCAGTAAAATACGATATCCGAATTCAAAATCTGATTCCGCCAGCTTCAAAAAGTCTGCTTTTTTTATTTCGTAAAGGTTACAGTCAGTTACGGCGCGGACGGTGGCGGTCCTCTTCAATTCCTGCAGCAACGCTATTTCTCCAAAGACGGGATGCCGACCGGCGGCATCAAGACGGGTGAAGACCTTGTTCTTATCGGCGCTTTCGTCATCGTCCATACCGGCCAAAATGAGCCTTTTGATTACCTCCACGGTTCCTTGCAGGATAATGTACATGCTGTCGCCCATCTCCCCCTCTTTCATGATTATATCACTTGCGGAAAAGCGGACGGTGCGGCAGATATTCAGAACTTTCCCGATCTGATCGGGCGATAAACCTTTAAAAAGTTCCGTCTCTTGCAAAAGGGGGATATTCATTTCCATTTCAAGGCTCCATTGCTAAATCTTCTGGTGCGGGGGCATGGTCCGGCAAAGCAGAACGGCAAAGTCCTCCCCGCTGATCAAGTATCCGTCTTCCGGATTGATAATTAACCTGGTTTCTTCTTTTTCATGCAAAAATTCCCTATTGGCCTCCTTGAGTTTTTCTCTGATAAAGACATCAATTGCCGAGGAGTCATTTGCCAGGAGATCGTTCAGCCGGACAGATTTTTTTTCCTGCAGAAAACCGATCAGGATGGCCTGCTGCTTTTCACGGTAATAACGAAATAGTTCACCGAAAGTCCTGCCGATAAACTGCCTGGGTATCTCAGCACGCCACAGTTTGTTGCTGTCGCCCAGGGACAGCATGCTGGAAAACAGGCGCGGTATGCCGGGCGAGTTGATAGCACTGGCCAAAAGAGATCCGACATGTTCCCCGCGGACAATAATTTCATCTACGTTGGCTCTCTTCAAGTGCGGCTTGTTTTCGACGTCCAGAAGTTCGGCGATGGTCTTGATAGAGGGGGCGAGCGATTTTATAGCCATGGCCGCCAACATGGTGCGCTCATCCAATCGGTCCTTGGCGTGCGTTCCGGAAGTATCCGCCATAATTAAGGCAAATTTCGCCTTGGTAATATTGGCCCGTAACAGAACGTCTTCATGGACATAATTGCCGCGGAGGAATTTGAGGTTATGTTTGGCATACCTGAGCTTGAGGGAGTCAACCTCGTCAATGGAAAGTGCGTTGATCAGCACGATGCCTGTTTCTTTGGCAATGACAAAAGTAGCCAATCCCTGCAAAACCTCTTCCGTGTGCTGATTCCAGCCACAAATGACGATATGATCCTTTTCTTTGATAGTTTCCAAGCCTTTTCCCTCCTTCAGCTTCTTTTCCACAAACATGGAGGCAATGGTGGCCGTGAGCAGGGACATGAGCCCCACACCGGAACAGATCAGGACCAATCCCACCAGCCGGCCGCCCAGCGAGACGGGATATTTGTCGCCGTAGCCAACGGTCGCCATGGTCACAACTGCCCACCAGATGCCATCCCATAGAGAATAGATATTGGAATCACTGCGGACGTGTTCAAAGTAAAACACGCCGCCCGCGCTCAGGAAAATAACCACGAGTGCCACAACCAGCAACTGGAAGAAGTGCTCCCGGCACAGTAGCGATAAATATCTTAAGTATTTTGATATAATAGCCATTATTATCTGACTTTACAAAAACATTCACCGGTGGTCATAAGTGGAAAACAGCATGCTGAAGATGGCCCGGCCTTGCGTGGCCGAGCGCAGGTCGGTGGAATAGCCAAACATCGCCTTGAGAGGCACCCTGGCCTTTATTTCACTGATGGCCCCGCGCGGAGAAACGGCCTGAATCTCGCCCCGGCGGGCGTTGATGTCGCCGATCACCTCGCCCATAAACTCGGCCGGGGTAATGATATCCACCAGCATGATCGGTTCCAAAAGGACCGGCGAGGCCTGTAAACAGGCGTCTTTAATGGCCGTGGAGGCGGCAATCTTGTAGGCCAGCGGCGATGATTCACCTTCCCGCAAAGAACCGCCCTTGATGATTATCTTGATGTCCACGATGGGATAACCGCCCAGAACGCCGCTTTGCAGGGCTTCCTCGATGCCTTCGGCGATCGCTGCCTGATATTCCTCGGATAAGGACGGCAGTCCGTTGTCTGTCTTCCAGATTATCTCGTTGCCGCGACCCCGGGGGGCCGGTTCAATCTGAATGCGCACATGACCGAAGTGTTTCTTCTCCCCCAGCTCCTTTTCAAAGAAATTTTCCACTTCCGCCGGTTTCTGGATGGTTTCACGATAGACGACGCGCGGTTGGCCTACGTTGACATGGGCATTGAATTCCCTGTTCAGGCGGTCAATGATAATATCCAGGTGGAGCTCTCCCATGCCGGAAATTACCGTCTGGGCCGTTTCATCATTGTATTTCACCTTGAGGGTCGGGTCTTCTTCCATGAGCTTGGCCAGGGCGGGCAATAATTTCTCCTGATCGGCCGAGGTTTTGGCCTCGATCGCCTGACTGATGACTGGTTCGTAAAATTCAATCGGTTCCAGGAGGATCGGATGGGCCTCGTCGCAGATGGTGTCTCCCGTCGTGGTCTCTTTCAGGCCCACGACGGCTACGATCTCCCCCGCCCCGGCCTGCTCGATTCTTTCCCGCTTGTTGGCATGCATCTTGAGCAAACGGGCCACCTTCTCCTTCTTCCCTTTGGTGGCATTATAAAGGTCGGCGCCCGATTGCACTCGCCCCGAATAGATCCTCAGGTAGGTTAACTTGCGGCCTTCATCCTGCATGATCTTGAAGGCCAGGGCCGCCAACGGCTCCTTATCGCTGCTGGAACGGCTTTCTTCCTGCCTGGTCACGGGATTGGTGCCCTTAATCGGCGGGACATCCAGCGGTGATGGCAGATAATCCACGACCCCGTCCAGAATGGGCTGAATGCCTTTATTTCTCAGGGCGGCGCCGCATAAGACGGGCACTACTTTCAAGTCCAGAGTGGCCTGACGCAGCGAGGCCTTGATTTCACCGGCAGAAATATCGAGGCCGCTTAAGTATTTATCCGCCAGTGCATCATCTATTTCCGGCGGGATATCACCTGCCTGATAGGATGCCCCCTGGGTGTTATCTTCCCAGGTAATCAGTTGCTGCTCGATCAGATCAATGACGCCGCCAAATCGCTCTTCCCGACCCAGGGGCATCTGGACAGCTATCGGGAGGGAGTTGAAGCGTTCTTTCATCATGGCGATGGTTCCCCAGAAATCGGCCCCCACCCGGTCCATCTTGTTGATGAAGGCGATCTTCGGCACGGCGTACTTGTCCGCCTGATGCCAGACCGTTTCGGACTGCGGCTCCACTCCGCCGACGGCACAGAAAACGACCACTGCCCCATCCAGGACACGCAGGCTACGCTCCACCTCGATGGTAAAATCCACATGGCCCGGGGTGTCAATTATGTGAATTTCGTGCTTTCCCCAGTCGCAAGTGGTCACAGCCGAGGTGATGGTTATGCCCCTTTCCTGTTCCTGGGGCATCCAGTCCATCACCGCGGCGCCGTCATGGACCTCTCCCATCTTGTAGGACTTCCCCGTGTAGTAGAGGATCCTCTCCGTCACCGTCGTCTTGCCGGCGTCAATATGCGCGACAATACCGATATTGCGGGTAAGGGAGAGTTTCGTTTTTTGCGCCATGAAGCCACCTGTATGGAAAAAATCTGCCGGAGCGCGTTGTTTTTACGGGGACAGATTTAAATCTGCCCCTGAGGCGCCAGCAGGTCCTTGTTGGCTGTAAAGGGATGCCGGGTATCTACGTGTCCCCCGATAGAGGATAGTTCTTTGCCATCTACCAAAAGCGTTACTTCCTTGAGGTCGGGGAGGTTGGCCGTCAGGGTATTGGTCAGGGAATAGATGGTGGCCATTTCACTGGTGCTGCCTTTCGGGTGATTCTTGACGAAGCTTTTGTTGAAACTGACATAAATCTTCCCGCCGGCTTCGATTTTAACGTTCTGCATATCCGTGTGGGCCGGGAAGGTACTGACGAGCTGGGTCTTGGAACCTTGCAGCAAGGCCTTTACCAGTTCCCGCGCCTGCCCGGCCGTGTCTTTTTCCTTCAGGATTTGTCTCTTCTCCGGGGCCAGGAAACGTTCGTTGGCATCGGAAAAATAGAGCGTCACTAACCATTTTTCTCTCTTGGCTGCCGTCCCTCCCTTGCCCGTCACGGGAGGATAGAGGGAGTCGAAAAGAGTGACAAACAAGAATATCAGCGATCCAAACACGGTCAATGTGATGGCGGCCAGGATCACCAGCCGGGTGCTTTTTTTCTGTTTTTTGGTCTTTATATCAGTGGTGCGTTTTTGCTTTTTTGTAGCCATGCCTGATAATCCTGTAGTGAGTCTTCCCCCTGTTCAGCGGAATAACCCCCTTTGCCCTTTCGTCATTCAATTTTTACCGTTTACCCACCAGTCGCTTTTATCCTGAAACCACCATTCCGAGGAATCGGTCGCCAGGATCTCGGCGGCCAATTTTTTTGCCGTCTCCGTGTTGAGCCTTTTCAGGGCATAGCAGATCCACTCCTGGCTGTATTTGTTCCCCAGATCCCCGCATTCTTTCAACTGGAGAATCAGGGACAACTGGTCGGCGTCGTGCGCCAGAAGCGCCTCCAGGCTCTTTTTCTCATTAAATTCGCTGATGACCGCCGCCATTTCAGCGCCGAAGAACAGGGTATCGGCCAGATCCTTAACGGCTTTCTTCTCATCCACGGCGACATATCTTTTGTTGACGTAGTTCATATCGCCGGTTCTTGTTTCCGGCAGGTCATGAAAAAGGCACATCTTAAGCAGCCGCAGTTCATCAACGTCGCCTTCCAGCTTGCTCAAGGTGTAGCCGATGAAGATGGTCCGGGATACATGCTCGGCAACCGATTCCCCTCCGGAACCGAGAAACTGGAAACCCGAGCGCGGCGTTTTTTTCAGCATGCCGACTTCAAAGAGAAAATTAGCGATATCTTTCATGTTCTTTTCAAAGTGTTGATCCGCGTTCCCATCATGTTGGCGACCTTCTTGACCTGGGCCTGGAGGGCCGCCACTCCTTCGGGCTTCGCGATGAGCAACTTGTCTAACAGCTCTTTCCAGTACTCCAGGCTCTCTATCTCACTCTCTCTTACCTTCTTGGCAAATTGCGCCTGGAACTCTTTTACCAGGGCGCTCTGATCGTTTAACATTGCAGGCTCCCCTTTCCCCTGCCGAAACTTCGTGAACTGTCTGAAGATTGCATCTGCTTCATAATCATTGCCTTTATCAGGAAAAATATTTTATTGGTTCTTCATTTTACCGGCGGAAGTATAGGGAAGTCCGTCTGGCATGTCAATGAAATATTGGCGATAATTGGCGACAGCCACTAATTATTCTTGGCCATCGGGAACAGGTGAAGAAGGTATGAAATGAGTGGCTGTCCCCAATTATTCAGAATTTACCTTTACTATCGGCGCAAAATATGGTTGAAGTCTGACACGTAACGGATCATTATGTTACCCATCTCACAGAAAAAAGGAGTGGTGTTATGTCAGCAGTGATGCCCTCAGGAGACGATATCCGCAAAGCCGTAAAATGGATATCCGACAACCTGGAAGCAGACCCCGAACAAGCGCGCACGAAACTCATTGAAACGGCCGTTTTTAAATTTGACCTTTCCCCGCTTGATACGGACTTTCTCATTAAATTCTACAGTAAAAAAACGCCCTGAGTAGTATCTGGCCCTGGGCGCCGCCGGCCTGCTTATTCCATTTCTAAATCAAAGATGATATCGAGGCGGCAAGGAGGAGGCGACGAGGCGTATTGTACATACGTCGAGGAAGCCGACGACGACGTCAACAAAGATAGCGCTTTGATTTAGGAATGGAATTAAAGGAGTTTCTCCAGGTGATGATAATCCTTCAAGCCCTGAAAATCTCCGCCCCACTGCCAGCCTCGCGACAGCAATGCTTGCATGATGGCGCTATCCGGGCTGAGCGTGCCTGGAGCCTGCGGGGCATACACGGCGCCCGGGGGTAGTGAGACGCCATCGGCATAGATGACGGGATTCTGGCGGGGATTGATGTCTATGGCCTGCCCGGTGGCATGGCGCGATAGCCTGGTGGCGCCGGCTATCAGGCGGTAATTGAAGGCCGAAGTATTATTATCCGCCATGGAGGCCTCATCGGACCAGCCGTAATACACTACAGGAATAACCTTGGCCACGGGGAAGCGCGCCGCCCTGATGATGGCAAAAATATCTGCCAGCTCTTCCTGCAGGCGCTGGTTAACTACTAATTGCCCCTGGTGCAATCTCCCGTCGAAGGACCAATAGCGGACCTCAAGCAGGCATAATTCCTTAGTGATGACCGGCGGCGCCGCCGTACCGGCAAGGGCGGCCTGGAAACTGAGCCGGCTGTCCACAATAATTTCGTCCGGGCTGGTTTGCTTATTATCTTCCATCAGTGTGCTCTCCACGGGCAGCGAGTCAGGCGGCGTTGCCGGACAGGCAAGCTATTATAAGGCAACTGTTGAAAATGGCAAGTATTGATGCTATCGGTTGGCAACGTGCCAAACGGGAGGGAATGATTTTGCTCTCGGTTTCTGAAGATCATGAGATTTTTCACGCCCTGATCCAGGCGGTCCAAAAGCCCGGCAGGTTTCCTGATGACCTGGGAGCACTGCTGCTGGCCGTGGGGACCTTTTTCCTGGACACACCCTTTGCTCCCCGCACTCTGGAGCAGGAGGAAGGGGAAAAGTTGGTTGTCAACCTCCGGCAATTAGACTGCTTTACTTTGGTGGAAAATACGGTCGTGCTGGCCAGGCTGATCAGGACGGGCCAGACCAACTGGCCGGCATTCAAGGCGGCGCTGCAGGCCATCCGGTACCGTCAAGGCTGCCTGGATGGCTACGCCGCCCGGCTGCATTATTTTTCCGACTGGCTTTATGATAACCAGTCCGGGGGCTTCCTGCAGGACATCACCCCGGCCCTCGGCGGGATCCCCTGGCACAAGGAATTCAACTTTATGACGGTCCATCGGGACCAGTACCCGGCGCTGGCTTCCCCCGCCACTTATCGCCGCCTGCAGCAAATAGAAAAAATCTGCTCGGCGCGCTCTTACCACCATATCCCCAAAACATCCGTGCCGGCGTGCAGCCACAAGATCAAAAACGGCGATCTGATTGCCATTACCACCTCGATTGCGGGACTCGATGTGGTCCATGTGGGCCTGGCCGTCCATCTGCGGCGGGGGCTCCATCTTCTCCATGCCTCGCAGCGGGCCGGCAAGGTTATTATCTCCGTAGAAACCATCTACCGCTATCTCCGGCACAGGAAGTCCCGCCTGGGCATCATGGTGGCACGGGTCTTGTGAAAAGATTAAAGCGCGGCCACTATCTCATCCATGATCGCCTCTCCGAGGGATATTTCCTGAAAAATATTCATGAGTAAGGCGGCATCAAGACGGTTGTAATCCACTTCCCGGGGCAGAACCAAAACACCGCCCATATCCACCGCGCCGGGGCTCACCAGGATCTGCTCCTCTCCCGATTTGTAATAGGCTGAGGGGCGATGCTGCCGACGGGGAAAGATCATGACCCGCCAGCGCCCTGCTGCATATAGGCAAAACAGATTTAGCATTGGCTCTGCATGGAGTGGGGACACCTTTTTTTGCAAGGTGTCCCCAAGCGGGGCTTGCAGGCGCCGCATGGCCCGGAGCAGTAATCGCATCAAGACCGCTATATCTTTGGCATTTTCTCCTTCCACCTGCCAGGCGGTGCGGGCGCCGTCTATCTGCTTGTAAAGCGCTACCCCATTTTTTTCGCACACTTTGGTAATATGCTGCCCCACCTCGTTCAGCGCCGGGATGGACGCCTTGGGCAGGGCCTGAAAATGCCGGTGATCGGGCGCAGAGGCGCCGCTCTGTGGGCCGTTGTACAGCAGGGCGTAATCGGGATGAAAATCCCTGGCCAACTGCAGGAGCTTCGGGATTACCCCGTGCAGCGCTTGCGGCAAGTGCTCACGATGGGCAATGGTGTAGTGCCGCGACACAATCGGGAAGGGGTTGCACAACACGAAGAAGTGGCGGTGATACAAGATGGCCTGCTGACCGGCGGGCAGGTTGGCAAGGCACAAAAAACAGGGCCGCCTCTTGATGGCGGCAGGATCAGTATTGGCGCTGGTGCTCACGACGCGCTGGGGATTGCACTGCAGCAGAACGGACAGGTCGCCAGCCGTCAGCCACCGCTCCCGCCGCATATCCAACGCGGCATAGCCGGCGGCAAGCTGCGGCCAGTCCCTTTGCTGCCGGTTCAGCAGGGCCTCGGCAAGCGCCGGCAGGGGCGTCCTGCTTCGACCATCAAAGGTGGCGTAGATACGGCGTTCGTTGAATTTCACTGCATTTCCCATCTTTGCAAAATACGGTCATCACGTCATTCCGGCGTACGCCGGAATCCAGACTCCGCTGATATAACTTGATTCCCTCCGTATCCAGTACGGGGCAGGCTGCATATCAAGTGCGGAATAACGACACGGGGGCTCAACGCGCTTGTGCAAAGGAACCTCAACGCTTAGCCTGTCCATTCAGTTCCTGCCGACCCATAATCTCCAACGTGCGCACCTGGTCTTTGAAGGCGTCATACCGGTTTTTCTGCTCTATCGCCAAGGCCGCATCGGAGTTCCCTTCCCACCGTCGGCACCAGTACAGGTTCTCATAAATCCGGCCGATCTGGTACTGGCGTGAAAGACGTAGGGCGATCGCATAATCTTCCCCATAACCCACATTCAGAAAGCGGAAATGACGCAGCACCGACGTATTGAAGGCGCGCGGCGCCCCGAGGCCGCTGATGCGCAAGGCGTTGTTGCGGCCGTTGTCATCCGTCCATTCCCGGTGGGCGATCAACCCGGGCGGTATTGCCTCGAGCCGGGCGTTTACCAAGGTGTAGGCGCCAATAACCACGGCGTAAGGGCCGCTGCGCAGGAAATCCACAATTTTTGCGAGCGTATGGGGAGAGGCGTACAGGTCGTCGGAATCTAACTGCACGGCATAGCGACCGCAGTCCGATGCAAATACCGCTTCATTCCAGCAGCCGCCGATACTGAGATCCCGGCGCGACGGAACAATATGGCGCAGGGCGGCGTGCTGTTTTGCCATCGCTGCCAGGACGGCCGTCGTGCCATCGGTGGAATGGTTGTCCACAACGAGCACGTTAAAGGGAAAATCCGTCTCCTGCGCCAGGGCGCTCTGGACCGCCTCGGCAATCGTATGTTCCCGATTACGCACCGGAATGACGACGCTGGCCTCGACCGGGAAGCTCTCCTGTGCGGGTGGCAAATCACAGAATACGGGTTCCAGAAAGGCCCCAAGACGTTTTAAATGCTCCGTGGCAACGCCTTCGAGCTCTTTTTGGAGCAAGTAATTCCGGGGATCCACATAGGCAAAATGCCCGGCTGTTGCTGCGCCTACCGTCACGGCATAGAGCGCTTCGCGGATATGAAAAAGGGGATAATCCAGGGAAACCTTGAGCCGCAGATCGTACCACCCAACCCCCGGGGCATCGGCCAGGCTTCCCCATTTGTTGACGCTGTCACGGGCAGCAGCAACCGTCCAAAGCGTATGTGGACCAAAGTCAAATTCTTCCCTGATACTGCCCAGTTGATAGTCATTGACCGAGTGCGGCCGACGCTCCCCACCAACCATTTCCTCAAAGTCACTGTAAACCATGCCGGCCCCCGTCGTGGCAGCAACTTCCACAAAGCGTTCCAGGCAATGCGGCCCCAGAGTTATGGCCGCCAGGGGCTGCACAAACAGCAGATAGGGCGTATAAACAATCGCCAGCAGGCGGTTCAGGGCAGAGCCCGCCGTAGGTGCATCCTCCTCCAACCATTCACACTGTTCCGGCAGCACCCCCGGATTTTCCGGAGCAACGACGATGATCCTGCTAACCATAGGCAGGTAAAGAAAGGCCTCAAGCAGGCCAGGGAAATCTTCCTGCCCGGTAAAACTCAGAACGATGGTTATTTGTGACATGGACGCTCCCTCGTCAGCATATTCATTGTCAGCCGGATCATTACGTCCTTGTCCCGAGGATTGGATTCCGCCGTCAGGAGCGCCAGGGCCGCCAGGCCGATGTCGTTAATGATGACTTCTCCGGAGGGCAGGAATAACCGACCGTTACGATTCAGGAAATCAACAAACAGCATGGCCCCGATGCGCTTATTGCCATCCGAGAAGGGATGATCCTTGATGATGAAATACAGCAGATGGGCGGCCTTGGACTCGAAGCTGGGATAGGCCGGCTGACCGAAAACGCTCTGTTGCAGGATGCCCAGAATAGCCGATAGAGCATCACCCCGCTCCTGCCCGAACATGCCTCCTGCTTCCTGACGAGAGCTCAGGTCTTCTCGCAACCGGGCGACGGCTACGCGGGCTTCAGTGAGGGTGAGCAGAATCCCGCCCGGCTCGCCCTTCGGTTCCGTGAGCATTCCTTCATCATAGCGCTGGAGCCAGAGAAAGGTTTGGGTGTAACGGGCAATCACCTCGACAAGCCCCCGGCCCATGTCGGTGGTAAGCTGCGGGCTGGCAATGGCCTGCCGCACCAGTACCAGCGCCGCCTCGATCTCCCGTGCGTTTTCTTCCAGCCGCTGACGGTTAATCGTAAGCCCCCGCGTCAGGTGCTCGCGTAAAACTCCGGTCGCCCAGATACGGAACTGTGTGCCACGCTTGGAGTTGACACGGTAACCGACGGAAAGGATGGCGTCGAGATTGAAATACTCGACCTTACGTTCGACGTTACGCCCACCTTCGTCCTGAACTGTTGCAAAAAATGCAACAGTTGCTCCGCGCTCAAGTTCGCCTTCACGGAATATATTGCCCAGGTGCCGGGAAATAACGGACTTATCTCGCTCGAACACCGCGGCGATCTGGTTGAGGCTCAGCCAAAGAGACTCCTGCTCCAGACGCACTTCCAGTCCGCTCCCCCCTTCGCCAGGTTGGTAGATGACGATATTGCCCCTGCCACCGCCAATGGTCCGATTCTCTTCCCAAATTTGCTTGTCACGGCTTGCCATTATCATTCTCCACGTAATGTCCGGCGCAGTAATATGAATCTCAATGTTATTCCAATCTGCCAGCAATGCGGTATCAATCATGTAGGGTGGGTTAGGCGGGTTTTTGTCGTAACCCACCAATATTCGGTGCGTTACGCTTCGCTAACGCACCCTACATACTGGGTGAGGTGGTGTGGATGACCGACAGCGATTATGCGAGATATTCGAGCCATGGTGGGGATGCTAACAGTTTCAAAGGGGTATGTCAATGGTAAATAGTATTATGTCCCCGGAATATCGCAGCACGATTGCACTGTTTTTATGCCCGGCCATCTCCTCGCGCACCATCTGCTTTTTATGAATCATTCCAATTACCTCTTCACGATCTCCCAACGCAACAGAGCTGTCGAGAGGACGGTAATTCACATTTCTTCGCCATGCCTATGTGTTGCCTCCGAAAACGCGGTTGGCCAATCGCCCTGTTGTTTGATGATTGCGTCTATGGCCCTCATTTTACTTATGGTTTCGTTCAGGGCCACAATGATTTGCTGGTAGTGGCGGGTGTCTTCGTAGGTCAGTTTACGGCCTTAGCGATCCTTGAGCCATTTTTCGCAGACCTGGTAGCCGCCGATGTGGAAATGCCAGATCTCTACCGGTACGCCTCCGAAGTATTGCGTCGGGCGGATATTCCGGGGACATAATACCATTTAATGGCATTGAATCACCGGTAATTGGCATTATGTCCCCGGAATACTACAGTAGAGGAACTGCAAGAAGATCTGGATCGATGGCTCAATTATTACAATTACGAAAGGCCTCATCGCGGGTATCGCAATATGGGCAAAAGGCCAATAGAAACAATAGAAATGGGCAAGGTTATCAAAGAGCAACTAACGACGAAACAAGCAGCTTAAGCATCGCCCCGGAGAGAAGCTGACTGTCCGGTAAGTGCTTGACTTTTACATTTTATCATTCTTCCATGTAAGGTTTTATTAGTAAGTTCCATTCCCGTTCAGATTTACAATCCTTATTTCCAACATAACAATGTGAAAAGTGTTTAGTATCGAAAAAATATAAGGATTCTCCAAAGGTTCTATTTTCATTTACATCCGATAATTCTTTTATACTATATTCTACTACATTTTTTTTATTACAATAATCAGTTTTAACCAGATGAAAACATTTATTCAGTTTATAATTATAGTGGTTACGTTGGTTAATTACCATAAATCCGTTTTCAGTATTTATTGTTACTTGACCTACACCACCATATTTGTTTTTAAACACTTCTTCACATCGTTTTCCACATTCCTCCTGAAATTTGTAATTTTCCTTGATTGAAGAGGAAGAAACATTGAAAGGTAAAATGTTCTCATAATAACTCTTGGATAACAAGACTTCCCCTGTATCAACCTTCAAAACCTTTGTTACCTGACTATTATCATAAATCATTCTGAGGACAACTATATCCAGATTTAAGATTTTACCTAATTTGAAGGTCTCACTGTCTGTGATACCTGATGATGACAATTTTTGTTCATCCAATATTTTTTTAAGATGTTTTCTTTCGACTACTTTGTATTTTTCTCCAAGTTCGATAATATTATTCCATTCAATTTGGTCGTAAAATAGATTTTCCTCTCTATTCTCAACAGACTCCCTACTACGTTCATCTAAATTGTTAATTTTGACATCCAAGATGATACCAACTGTAATGTCTTTTTTATCTTGAAGGGAAATTTTATGAAGAGAAACACTCAAATCCCAACACCATTCACAATTCTTTGTTGAATTATCAATTTCTTGTAACCGACGAGTTCTTATTTTACCTTCTAATTCCTCATTTATTTTTTGAATTCGTCTTTTTGGTTCCAGATCACGGTCTAATTCTTTGAAGTATTGATTTATAATGTCTTGGTCCAAAGTGATTTTCACTTTTTCACACATTCTCCTACCAACTTTTGTATTACTAATAACCTTAATCTTCATATAATTATCAATGACATCCATGATATGAGTTATATCACAATCTTCGGGTCTTCTCCAATCCGTTTTTGACTTAACAATACCATTTTCTATTGACTTCATCCTTAGTGAATCTGTGAATTTCTTTAATTCATCCTTATTATTCATATCACCTGTATATACCATACAATATTCACCTTGAATCGTTTTCGGTTTTGAAAAACAGATTGAAGGAAACGAAACAATGATAATAGTCAATAATATCAAAAGATATTTGGATTTATTTTTCATAAGTCCTCTGGTTTGATGAAATATATTAATCACGGAAGATAACTCTCATTATACATTACAGGTATTTTTGTAAATCCAACCATAACAGAACAATGTAATCTTTTACACCCGTCTGTAAGTCCATATTTATATGAACTATTACAATCATTCTTTACGACATTGACAGGAGGGATAAAATCACCCTTCTCAATACCTCTTATAATTCCTTATCACCAAAAATTGGAACTCCATAACCTCTTATATGTGGATATATTTCCAAAATGTTTATAAGAAGAACTTCCGGTGATGGTTCAAAGGAATAATGTTCCTGTATTGAAGGTATCTTTGGAAGAGGTAATTCTTCAATCCATTCATCAGGATAATCAAAACTATAACCAAGTCTTTCTATTTTCATTTTACTTTGGATATTCCGGGGACATAATACCATTTAATGGCATTCCCCTGCAGGCAATTGGCCTTATGTCTCCAGCAGCACCGATTACGCATCCGGGGTTCACGCGCAGGTTGACTATTGCCAACGCCAGAATGCCGGCCACTTCCCATTTTCCGCTCATGGAATAACCCCCTTCGCTTTTTTCTGTCGCGGCGCAATTTGTTCCGGGCGCACAATACCATTTTCCGGCTTGCTCTTCACTGGTCTTCCCCGCTTCCCGGGCTTTAGAGTGCGGCCGGTCAAGTGCTCAAGCGATGCGATGAATGATGGATCTCCCGCCGGGCGGCCTGTCCTCGTTGCCAGGCGAAGCGCTTCCGGCTGCCGATTCTCCGCATCCGCAAGGAACGTCTGCCAATCCTCAACAAGGCCCAGTAAAGTCCTGTCGGCAACCAGGATATCCGTTTCAGCCTGGCCGGTATGATAGGCGGCGCTGGACCAGGGATAGTCCCAGGCTGCCTTGACCATGCCGGCACGAACGGGATTTGTTTCCACATAATGCGCGGCAGCAATCAGGTGGCGCTCATCGAGCACACAGGAACTGAATCTCCCCTGAAAAAGATAGCCGCGCACGCCATCGGCAAAATTCTTCATGCGGGTATATTTTCGGTGGGCTTCTCCGAAACCTCGGGCAAAAGATGTCTCTTCCCTGGGCACGGCGATGAAGTGGACGTGATTTGTCATGAGGCACCAGGAGAGAATTTCCACCCCGAAACGCTCTGTCTCTTCCTTGACGTGCTGCAAGTAGCAGAGCCTGTCCGCATCGCTCTGGAAGACAGCCATAGAACGGACACCCCGCTGGGTTAGGTGGTGCGGATGACCGACAGCGATTATTCGAGATATTCGAGCCATGGTGGGAATGCTAACAGTTTCACAGGGGGATGTCAATGGTAAATTGTATTATGTCCCCGGAATATACTCGGAATATACTCTGTTAAGCTGACTTTACATATTGCACGTTAATTTGTTAATCGTCATTGACAATTATGGCATATTTATTTTGCTTTGTAAGGCAGCGCCTCCATCGGCAGAAGGCCGGCTAAGGCTTCGAATTCCGGATCTTGATGAATGAGGATCGCTTGGTTCTGGATGGCATATGCGGCAACAATAGCATCCGCCAACGACACATGATGTTCCGCCTTCAGCCGGGCCGCAGTCAAGAGGATCTGCTCATTCATGTCCCACAGAATTGCCGCCGGCAATTGTCTGATGAGGGCATAACGGCGATCAGCCTCCGCCCGCCCTGCTTCCCGGAGGCTGATGTAGTAAGTCTCCATCAGAACCGGCCAGGGCAGCAGTGTTCCCACCAGCCTCAGGACCGTCTCCACGCGATCGCTTCCTTCTTCATCCTCGATGAAGGTCAAAAGCGCCGAGGTGTCCAGAAGGTAAACATTAGTTTCCAATGCGGTCGCCGGCGACATCTCAGGTTTTTTCCTCGCTGACGAGATCGGCGCGACGTTCTGTCAACAGACGGTCAACCAGCTTCTGACCGCGCCCACGTCCCCGCAGAGACGCGACAGAATCCAGCGGCACCGGGACGACACGGATTGTCTCGCCGTCATCGAGCCAGGCCAGATGCACCTGGCCGGTTATGTGGTAACGCTTCCTGATGGCCGCGGGGATAACCGTCTGTCCGCGTTTTGTTACGGCTGTTTGCATAATTGACCTCCTTCTTTAAGATTCTACAAGACATTTTTATAAAATGCAAGCCGTGAAAAGCATGATCTGCTGCACTTTCCCCGCCGTGAAAATACTTATATATAAAAATATCAATTTATGCTATTGAGGCTACCATTCAGCTCGATAAAGGAACTATTTTCATACCTGAAAAATAATGAATAAAATTATATGTATTGCCAATCAAAAAGGTGGCGTCGGCAAGACGACGACGGCCATCAATCTGTCCGCTTCTATTGCCACGGCGGAAAAGAAGACCCTCTTGATTGATTGCGATTCACAAGGCAATGCCAGCAGCGGCCTAGGCGTAAATCAGGACCTGATCAGAGAAAAAAATTTCTACCATGCCTTGATCGGCGACCTGCCCCTGAGAGATGTCATTCTGCCCACGGCGGTGCCGAATCTGGACATCGTACCCTGCAATCGCGATCTGGTCGGCGTGGAGGTGGAGTTTGTCGCTATCCAGAATCGCGAGAAGCAACTGCGCACTCTATTGCAACAGTTGGATGTTGTTTATGATTTTATTATTATTGACTGTCCCCCCTCGCTGGGGTTTTTGACCGTCAATGCGATGGTGGCCTCTGATTATCTAATTGTGCCGCTGCAATGCGAGTATTTCGCCATGGAGGGTCTGGGGCACCTGATCAATACTGTCCGGTTGATCAAGGCCAAACTGAATCCCTCCCTGACCCTCGGGGGTATCCTTTTGACCATGTATGACACCAGAAATCTGCTGTCGCGGCGGGTCAGCGAAGATGTGAGGAAATATTTTGGCGATAAGGTATTTAATGTCGTCATCCCCAGGAATGTCCGGCTGTCCGAGAGTCCCAGCCACGGCTTGCCGATCATCCTTTATGATATCAAGTCGCGGGGTGCGATTGCCTATATGGAGCTGGCACAGGAAATACTTTCCAACGGGAGGCTATAGATGCCGCAGAAAAACTCACTCGGCAAGGGTCTGGGGGCAATCTTGTCTTCTGCTGTTGACGATCTAAATACGAGGCCAACGTTTATAATTTGTGGTATAGAGGAACTCTACCCGAATCGTTTTCAGCCCCGCAAGGACTTTAATGATGAAGCTCAACAGCAATTGGTTGCTTCCCTGAAGCAATCCGGCATCATCCAGCCCATCGTCGTGAGAAAAACCGAGAAGGGTTATGAAATTATCGCGGGCGAGCGGCGCTGGCGGGCGGCACAGGCGGCGCGTTTTCAAGATGTGCCGATTATTATCCGGGAAGCAGGAGATATGGAAGTCGCGGAGCTATCCCTGGTGGAAAACATTCAGCGTGAGGAGCTTAACGCCGTAGAAGAGGCCAACGCTTATCAGACCCTGATGGACAAGTTTGGCCTTTCTCAGGAAGATCTTTCCACGCGGGTGGGCAAGGACCGATCCACTATTGCCAATACCGTGCGCCTCCTGAAATTGCCTCCGGAAGCCAAGACGTCTCTGATAGAAAAAAAAATTACCCCCGGCCATGCCCGCTCGCTCCTGGCGCTCAACTCGGCCCAGGAGCAGATGCAAGTTCTGCATCTTATTGTTAAAAAAGGTTTAAATGTCCGCGAGACGGAACGTCTGATAAAAAGTCTTAAGGAAGCACCGGACGGACGGACGAAGGCGCCTGCCGATCCCCAGATTGTGGAACTGGAAAAGAAGCTGTCGGCCCGCATGATGGCGAAGGTGCGCATCAAATACGGTAAAAAACTGGGTGCAATCGAGATTATATTTTCCGGCAAGGAAGAATTTAACCGCCTGATGAATATTCTCACGGGGGCAGATTAAATCTGGGGGAGGGGCTGATTTGCAATCTGTCCCCACTGCCGCAATATTATTGATGTTGTTGATAAGGTGTTGGTAAATTGGATCTATTGTGGGAAAAAAGCCTTAATATTATTAAGGAAAAAGTTAGTCAACAGAACTTTGATACCTGGATCAGGCCGATACGGATAGCCACGTTGCAGGATAACAGCATAATATTATCCGTGCCGAACCGGTTTTTTAAAGACTGGCTGGAAGACAACTATCATACACTGATTAAGGATAGCCTGACGTCTCTGGTGGGAACGACCATCCAAATTAGTTTTGAAATATCCCAACCCATGGAAAAAACACCTGAAACTTTAAATAATAGCCGCAGTAAGCACGACAGCAACTCGGCAGCCAAACAGTCAACGCACAGGATCAACCCGTCCCTCAATCAGCATTATTCTTTTGATCGCTTTATAGTTGGCACCAGCAATCAATTTGCCCACGCCGCCTCGGTCGCTGTTTCCGAAAAACCGGCAAAAAACTACAATCCTCTTTTTATCTACGGGGGGGTGGGCCTCGGGAAAACTCATTTACTAAACGCTATCGGCCTTTCGATCACGGCCCTGCATCCGCATCTGAACGTACTTTACATATCGGCGGAGGCATTTATGAACGAACTGGTGAATGCCATCCGTTACGACAAGATGCCGAAATTCAGGGAAAAATTCCGCCATATCGAGTGCCTGCTGATTGATGATATTCAGTTCATTGCCGGCAAGGACAGAACGCAGGAAGAGTTTTTCCATACTTTTAATACGCTCCA
Source organism: Deltaproteobacteria bacterium (assembly GCA_026388415.1). Taxonomy (NCBI): domain Bacteria; kingdom Pseudomonadati; phylum Myxococcota; class Myxococcia; species Deltaproteobacteria bacterium. The sequence continues at coordinate 21,725 of JAPLJV010000024.1, forward strand.
CGATTCCGGTAAACAAATTGTCGTTACCAGCGATAAATTCCCCAAAGATATTCCTAATTTAGAAGGAAGATTACGTTCGCGCTTCGAATGGGGGCTGATTGCCGATATTCAACCGCCGGATATTGAAACCAAAATCGCCATTGTAGAAAAAAAGGCGCAGGAAAACAATATTGTCCTGCCGGGCAATGTGGCACACTATATGGCCTCCCGCGCCGAATCCAACATCAGGGAATTAGAAGGATATCTGATCCGGATGGCCGCTTATGCCTCTCTGACGGGACGAGAAATTGATATCACCCTGGTCCAGGAAGTGCTAAAGAAGATCATCGAGACCGAAAAAGAAAAAATCACCATCGAAGATATAGTCAAGATTGTGGCCCATCATTTCGGATTGAAGATTCATGACCTGAAATCAGAGAAAAAAAATAAGAACCTGGCCTTTGCGCGACAAATCGCCATGTACTTGGCCCGACAGTTCACCTCTTCTTCTTTCCCTGATATTGGCCTGAAAATCGGCGGCAGAGATCATTCTACGGTTATATATGCCTGTAATAAAATTAAGAAGTTAAGAGACGTGGATGAAAACACCCGAACTACGCTGCAAAATCTGGGCGATCTGCTTCGCAAAGGATAAACAATGACTGATTGGCTTGCTAAATTATTAGTCCAATTTTGTTATCAACATAACCTGACAGTTATCAACATTCCCCGGCCACAGTCTATCCACATACTAATTTCATGTAATACATTGATACAATATGATTATTTCTAATTTTAACCATTATCAACAGCCTATTTTACTACTACTATACTTTTATAATAGGAAATCATAAATAAGAAAGGAGTCATAGAATCATGGAATTTCATATCCAGAGAAACACCCTTTTAGCGGGCATCAGAAAAACTTTAGGCATTGTAGAAAAGAAAACGACCATGCCCATTCTGAACAATGTCTTGCTGCGCGTCCACAGTAACAAAATTACCATTATTGCCACTGACATTGAGATAACTCTGGTTTCCCATTACGCGGCAGAGGTATTGTCGGAAGGGGAGGTCACCGTATCGGCAAAAAAATTATATGAAATGATGCGGGAAATTCCGGATGGATTAGTCAAGGTTAAAAAAAATGACGCTAATTTATTAACCATTTCCTGCCAAAAGGCTGTTTACCGCATTAGTGGCATGTCGGCCGAGGAATTCCCCAGTGTTGCCGAGGATGAAGACTTACCGTTATTCAAACTGGATAGCAAAGTTTTTACGGAACTGATTACTAAATCTTTTTTTGCTACTTCCACCGATGAGACGCGGCCTAATTTGACCGGCGCTTATTTGGAGATGGAAAACCAGCCGGAAGCGAATATCCTGAGAATGGTAGCAACGGACGGTCACCGTCTGGCTATAGTTACATCAATACCCTTGGGAAAAGAACGGGAGCAGATGTCAAATCTGTTCCCCAAGGGAATTATTATACCTCGCAAGGGATTGGTAGAAATCAAGAAGTTGCTTGAGGAAAATATTGGTGATATCGCGCTGGGTGTAGAGCGAAATATGTGTGTTATCAAAAGCATGGAAGTTGTTTTGAAGGTCAGCTTGATAGATGCTGAATTTCCTGATTATCATCGCGTGATTCCCCAGGAAAAAGGCATCGTCGTAACACTTGAGAAGGACAAAATACTGCACGCATTGAAGCGCATTAATGTAATATCGAGCGAAGGTTACGGGGGGGTGGTGGTGACTCTCAAAAATAACCTGATGGAGCTGAAATTTAAAGATGATGATGTGGGTGAGGCGACCGATGAGATAGAGATAGAGTATAGTGGAGAGGAAATAGTGGTGGGCTATAACATCGGCTACTTTTTGAATGCCGTGGAAGTCATTGATGAACAGAATGTGGCCCTTGAAATAGGCGTCAATAACAAACCCAGCGTCGTCAGGGGGGCAGGCAATGATCGCTACGCGTGTATTGTGATGCCGCTAAAATTGTAAAATAAACGAGAGGTATGAGAGAGCATGAGCAGTGATGTAAATGTATATGATGCAGATAGTATTAAAGTACTTGAAGGATTGGAGGCCGTCCGGAAAAGGCCGGCCATGTACATCGGCAGTACAGGCAAGGAAGGTCTCCACCATCTGGTCTATGAAGTGGTTGATAACAGCATTGATGAGGCGGCCGCCGGCTTCTGCGATAAGATTGCCGTAGTGATCAGGGTTGATAACAGTGTCATGGTGGAAGATAATGGCCGCGGCATCCCCGTGGATATGCACAAGTCGGAAGGGATATCGGCTGCCGAGGTGGTAATGACGATGCTCCATGCGGGGGGGAAATTTTCTAACGACAGTTATAAAATTTCCGGCGGTTTGCATGGCGTAGGGGTATCGGTCGTGAACGCCCTTTCTATTGCACTGGAGCTGGAAGTCAAAAGGGATGGCGGGGTTTACGTGCAGAACTATTGTCAGGGAGTTCCCTTGGCGCCGCTGGAACAGACAGGTGAAACGAAAGGGCGGGGCACAAAAATTACCTTCAAGCCCGACGACACCATTTTTGAGGAGTTGGAATTTAATTTTGATATTTTAGCTAACAGGCTACGCGAGCTCGCCTTTCTCAATTCCGGGGTGACCATCACCCTGCTGGATGAGCGTACGGACAAGAAGAGTGAATTTTTATATAATGGCGGCATTGTGTCTTTTGTGGAGTATCTTAATCGTAGTAAAAAAGTGCTGCATAAAAGCCCAATTTATATCAGCGGTTCCAAGGATGATTGTTTTGTTGAAGTGGCTCTGCAGTATAACGATACGTACGCGGAAAACCTCTTTGCCTTCGCCAACAGCATTAATACTACAGAAGGCGGCACGCATTTGATCGGTTTTCGTTCCGCTCTAACCAGGGTTTTTAATAATTATGCCACGAGCAACAAGATATGGAAGGCCGGTCAGGAATCGCTCAAAGGCGAAGACTTGCGCGAAGGTCTTGCCTGTGTGATCAGCGTCAAGATTAAAAATCCCCAATTTGAGGGTCAGACCAAGACCAAACTGGGCAACAGCGAGGTCAAGGGCCTGGTGGAATGGGTAGTCTATGATAAAATTGGCACGTATCTGGAAGAAAACCCGGCCGTCGCCAAACAATTGCTCAGCAAGTGTCTCGATGCGGCCCGTGCCAGGGATGCGGCGAGAAAAGCCCGGGAGTTGACACGCCGGAAAAGCGCCCTCGAGGTGGGAGCGCTGCCGGGGAAACTGGCTGATTGCCAGGAGCGGGATCCGGCGCGCAGCGAGATCTATATTGTGGAAGGTGATTCTGCCGGTGGGTCGGCCAAACAGGGCAGAGATAGAAAGAACCAGGCAATTCTGCCGCTCCGGGGCAAGGTCTTGAATGTTGAAAAGGCCCGGTTCGACAAGATGCTCGAAAATGAGGAAATCAAAGTCATGGTGACGGCCCTGGGCACCGGCATCGGACGGGAAGAATATGATGTCAGCCGCTTGCGCTATCACAAGGTCATCATCATGACCGATGCCGACGTGGATGGTTCTCACATCCGCACCCTGCTCCTGACCTTTTTTTTCCGCCAGATGCGGGAGCTCATTGAACGCGGCTATCTCTACATCGCCCAGCCGCCGCTCTTCAAGATCGTGGACCGAAAGCGGGAGCTTTATATCCACAATGAAGAGGAAATGAAAACCTACGTTCTGGAAAACGGCATCAGTAAGATTCGTTTCCTCACGGGCAACGGGCAGGTCACCGCCTTGGCCGGCAATCGTCTGATGGGCTTTATTAAAAAAATATTACGCATTGACGCGATCCTGGATAAGTTTGCCAAGGAAGGCAAAGACCGGGAAGTATTGAGAATATTGGCGGACCAGCCGGATTTTAAGGATGAAGATTTTCGCCAGGGCGACAAAATGAAAGCACTAGCCGCCAGGACGGTGGCGATGGATGCGGACATACAGGATTCCACCCTGGAGATCGATCCTGAACATGGCATCTATCGGATGTTATTTCAGGTCTTACGGGATGGCCAGGTTTTTACCACGGCCATGGATCGGGACATCTTCCGGTCGCCTAAATTTGCTGAATTGAGGACGCAGCTCAGCCAGATACAGGTGCTCGGCGCCCCTCCCTACAGCCTGGATTTGGAGAACGGCGAAGCAGTCGTTCCTCCTTCCGAGGGCGACGTAACCAATGAAGCTCCGGCAGCGGCCCGACAAAGAGAACAACAAATCTTCCTGCCCAGCATGACGGCACTGGTAGAGTACGTGTTGACTGCCGGTAAAAAAGGTTTAGCGGTGCAACGGTACAAAGGTCTGGGCGAGATGAACCCGGAGCAGTTGTGGGAGACGACGATGAACCCCGATAAGCGCACCCTCTTGCAGGTGAGAGTGGAAGATGCCGTGGAGGCGGATATCATATTTACCACCCTCATGGGAGATCAGGTGGAGCCCCGGCGTGATTTCATCTACCGGAATGCCCTGAATGTATCCAATCTGGATGTTTAAATAACATATTACCAAGCCTGGAGGGACACGGCATGAGGTGACCCTCTTATCTGCTATTATTAAGGAGATTTTTGAAGAGCATGGAAGATCAACTATATGGAAGAAACATTCTCGTAGATATCGAAAGCGAGATGAAAAAATCTTATCTCGACTATGCCATGAGCGTCATTATCGGTCGCGCCATTCCCGATGTGCGTGACGGGCTGAAGCCGGTGCATCGCCGGGTGCTGTTTGCCATGCATGAAATGGGCAACCGCTGGAACAAACCCTATAAAAAATCGGCCCGCATCGTCGGCGATATCATCGGCAAGTACCACCCCCATGGCGATGCGGCGGTTTACGACACCATGGTAAGGATGGCGCAGGACTTTTCCATGCGTTATCTCCTGATTGACGGTCAGGGAAATTTCGGTTCCATTGACGGCGATCCACCGGCAGCCATGCGTTACACAGAGGTGCGCATGGCCAGAATCGCCGAAGAAATTATGGCCGATCTGGACAAGGAGACCGTTGATTTTGTGCCTAATTACGATGAGTCCCTGGAGGAACCATCCGTTTTAGCGGCCCGGGCGCCCCTCCTGTTACTCAATGGCAGTTCCGGCATTGCGGTCGGGATGGCCACAAATATTCCGCCCCACAATTTAGGTGAGGTCATTGACGGGACCATTATGCTCATCAACGATCCCGAGGCCGGCATTGAGGACTTGATGCGCCACATCCATGGTCCGGATTTTCCGACGGCCGGTTTCATCAACGGCCGCCAGGGCATTAACGATGCCTATAAAACCGGCCGGGGCATCATCCGGGTGCGGGCCCGCGCCCTGATCGAGCGCAAGGCGAGAAACGAACGGGAAAGCATCGTGGTCACCGAGCTGCCCTACCAGGTGAACAAGGCCCATCTCATTGAAAAGATATCCGAACTTGTGAAGGAAAAAAAGATCACCGGGATTGCCGATCTGCGGGATGAGTCGGATCGGGAAGGCATTCGCGTCGTCATTGATCTGAAGCGTGATGAGCATTCCGGTGTCATTCTCAATCAACTGTATAAACATACCCAGATGGAAAATACCTTTGGCATCATCATGCTGGCGATTGAAAACGGCCAGCCCAAGGTGTTCAACCTGAAGGAGATGCTGCAGAGTTTTATTGCCTTCCGTCAGCAGATCGTCGTCCGCCGCACGATCTTCGAGCTGGGCAAGGCCAAAGAGCGGGCCCATATCCTGGAAGGTCTTATTATTGCCCTGGACCGGATTGATGCGGTGATCGCCGTGATCAAGGCCGCCGCCAACCCCCAGGAGGCAGGACAGGCCCTGTGCGCTCAATTCGGTCTCAGCGAGGTGCAGGCCAAAGCCATTCTCGAGATGCGCCTCCAGCGCCTTACGGGTCTGGAAAGAGAAAAAATTGACGCCGAATATGCCGAATTATTAAGTTTGATGGCCAGATTACAGGCCATCCTCGATGACCCCCGCAAGGTGCTGGAAGTCATTATCGCCGAACTGGAAGACATCAAGACGCGCTATAACGATGAAAGGCGCACGGAGATTGTCGCCAGTTCTGAAGACATCGCGATCGAGGACATGATCATCGAGGAAGATATGGTGGTCACGGTATCTCATACCGGCTATATCAAGAGAAATCCCGTCAGCTTGTACAAAAGTCAGCACCGCGGCGGACGGGGCAAGGTGGGCATGGGCACCAAGGAAGAGGATTTCGTGGAAAAGCTCTTCATTGCCTCTACGCACCAGTATCTATTGATCTTTACCTCCCTGGGCAAGGTTTACTGGCTCAAGGTTTATCAGATTCCCCAGGCCGGCCGTGCGGCAAAGGGCAAGGCGATTGTCAACCTCGTGAATATCGCGCCGGGGGAACGGGTGGCCGCTATCTTGCCTGTGAAGGATTTTGTGGAGGACCGGTTTATCATTATGGCCATGAAAAAGGGGATCATCAAGAAGACGGTCCTGACGGCCTATGCCCACCCCCGGGCGGGAGGCATTATTGCGGTCAATATTGACTCTGACGACGAATTAATTGATGTCCAACTGACGCTGGGCAGCCAGGATGTTTTTCTCGGCACCAGAAAAGGGAAGGCCATCCGTTTTCACGAGGATGATGTGCGTCCCACCGGCCGCGTCAGCCGGGGTGTCACCGGGATCAGGATGGCCAAAGACGATCAAGTGGTCGGGATGGAAATACCCACGGACGGTAATACGATTGTCGCTGTTTCGGAGAGGGGTTACGGGAAAAGGACCTATATGACGGAGTATCCCATCCATCGTCGGGGCGGTAAAGGAGTCGTAAATCTCAATACCGTACCGAAGGTGGGCAGTGTGTCCGGCCTGATGCAGGTAGTCGGCAACGAGGATCTGATCCTGATCAGCAATGCGGGCAAGATCATCAGGCTCCGGGTGGAGGAAGTGCCCCTCGTCCATCGCGCCTCGCAGGGAGTCAAGCTGATTGATCTGGAAGATGAGGAACGGCTCGTCGGCGTGGCCAGGGTGGACCGGGAAGAGGAGAGAGATGAGGAAGACGTCCCGGAAGACGAGAATGGCGAAATGACGCCGGAGATGGATATGTTGCCGGGTATAATAGATGGAGATGACGAAGAAGAGGGCAGTGAATTGTAAGGGCGACGCATGCGTCGCCCTTACAACCATCAGCAATAAAAAATTGAGGAGGTGCAGTATGAAGATCCTGTTATCCCTATTGATCATGGCAGGCATTCTTTCCCTTTCCTGCTCCCCGGCTGCGGCCGCAGAGAAATTTGTTACCGATGTGTTCAAAACCAAGACCGGTGACCTGAAGATAACTTTTATCGGTCACGGTAGCCTGATGTTGGCTTACGGCGGCAAGATTATTCAGGTAGATCCGGTACTGCAAGAAGCCGACTACAGCACCCTGCCCCAGGCCGACTTGATCCTGGTGACCCACGACCATAGTGATCACCTGGATGCCAAGGCCATTGCCATGCTGACCCGTCCCGGTAAAACCACCCTCGTCTTGACGGAATCCTGCGCCGCCAAAGTGCAAGGCGGCATTGTTATGAAAAACGGCGATGTCAAGAGCATGGGCGGACTGCGGATCGAAGCGGTGCCGGCTTATAATATTGTGCAGAAGCGTCCCGATGGTCAGCCTTTCCATCCTCCCGGGATGGGGAACGGTTATGTCCTGACCTTGGGGGACAAGCGCGTCTATGTGGCCGGTGATACGGAAAATATCCCGGCAATGAAGAACTTATCGGCGATTGACGTGGCCTTTCTTCCCATGAATCTGCCCTACACCATGACCCCGGAAATGGTAGCGGCGGCGGCCAGAAGTTTCCAGCCCAAGATTTTATATCCCTACCATTTTGGCGAAACGGATACCCGGAAGATATCAGATTTGCTGAAAGATTCGGGGATAGAAGTCCGCATCCGCAACATGAAGTAGTCGGCCCGGAGAACACTTTCTATTGCTGCGGTGCCGGGGCGACCAGTGCACCGCCAGTTTATATGTCCGCCGGCCAACTCACTCACGGCGGGTGACGAATTGTTCCATGTCTTTTACTGGCTCCCCGCACCATAGCCGTCAGGACAGAATACGCCCAGGGCCTGAGCGACACCTTCTCCAATAAGAGCAGCAATGATCCATCTGGCGGCTATTCTTTCGAGACAAAGGGAATGTCTGGCCGGAAAGGGACTAAACTTCGACCCGTCAAAAGCAATTCCTTAGTGCGTGAAAGTTCAGGCAGATTCCCCAAACCATTGACAAAAAATATCTGGTGGACTTTTCCATGTTTCCGAGTATAACCGCTCGTAACATGCAGTTTTGGAAGGATGATTTTTCGGGTGAGCAGAGTTGAGGCTAACTTCCTGTAGTCAAGCGTCCGGTAAGTTTGACGGATATGCTTTGTTACGAATGGTATTCAGTATCCAATGGTACCTCTTCCCTTGTAATATGCAATAATATGCCTTGACTTTACCGAGAATCGGAGTACACTGCACTTAACATGTTGAAAGGCTTAGAATATTTAATATTGTCCTTCCCATTTAAAGGAAGGAGAAAAAGTCTCCCAGCCCTGTCTCTTAAAATGTGACAGGGCTTTCGTTTTTTTACAGCATCAATAAGGCCACTTGCAACCATGGACTTTCCCTGCTTGTCTGGTAATGGAAATGACGGAAATAGAGGAACGGTAAGAAAAAGAAACGAAGAGGGTAGGCAAGTATGAAGAACCTTACTGCTGCAAGATATTGCTCTATTGCCTAAATGAAAAGCAACAGCAGGCACAACATTACTATCAGGACGAGCTCATATTCTTTTATTGAGAGGATTCTATGGAAGATGCAAGAAAGACCAAGAAACAACTGATTGAAGAGCTCAATTGCCTGCGTCTTGAGCAAATCGAACAAACAAGATTAACTTCAGAGAAATTCACTAAAGCTTTCCTCCAAAATTCAATTCCCACAATCATAACTACAGTGAAAGACGGCATAGTTGTTGAAGTTAGCGATGATTTTCTTCGACTTGTAGGAAAAAAGCGTGATGAAGTCATCGGGCATACAGCGGTAGGAGGCGGATTTATTACAAAAGAGCAAAGAGCGTCTTTTTTCAATGAGCTAAACAAAAGTGGACGCATTGAAAATTTCGAAATGGAAATCCGGCCGCAAAGCGGAGTTTTGAGATATGGATTATTCAATGCTGTCATGATTAGCGTTAACAATGAAATTTATTTGCTTACGAACATTCAGGACATCACCGAGCGAAAGCAGGTGGAGCAAGCACTGCGGGAGAGCGAGAGCAAACTCAATGCCATGCTGCAATCAATGCCCGACCATATGAGTATGATGGATAAAGAACTTAATCTTGTCTGGGCCAATGAGGCTGCCAAACGAACGTTCGGAAACGATATAATTGGCAAAAAATGCTACGAAGCCTATCATAGACGAAAAGAGCCTTGTGAACCGTATCCCTGTCTTACCCTTAAAGCATTTAACGATGGAGGAATACATGAACACGAAATAGACGTTGTCGATGCGGCAGGTAAAGCAATTTACTTCCACTGTACAGCAACTACAGTGCTTAGAGACAAAGATGAAAGACCTATCACAGTGATTGAGATTTCCAGGGACATCACCGAGCGTAAGCAGGCTGAGGAGGCGCTGCGAATCCTGCACAACCTTGTCCTTGCCCTCACAACCTGCCAGACCGTAAAGGAAGCCCTTGAACACATTCTTGATGCTGCCTTGCGGGATAAGTGTCTGGACTCCGGGGGGATTTACTTGAATGACCCGGTCAACAGTACTATGAATTTAGCAGTTACTTGCGGACACTCGCCCGAAATGGTTGAGCACACGTCCCATTTGGCGGCTGATTCTCCGCAGGTGATACGGGCAAGAGCCGGTACATCATTTTATGGGCGATACACGGCTCTCTGGCCGCCGGGTAAAGATGAGACCCGCGACAGGGAAGGTTTGACCGCTCTCGCGTCAATTCCGGTGCTGCACAAGGGCAATCTTGTCGCAATCATGAACATGGCTTCGCATGTTCATGATGATATCCCGATTCACACACGCCATCTGCTTGAGATGCTGGCAGCGCAGATAGGTGGTATTCTGGTCTATATCCATTCCGAGGAGAAGCTGCGGGAGAGTAGGCAGCAACTGCATCATATTACGGATAATATCCCTGTGTTTGTGAACTACGTCAACGCACAGAACCTATGTTACAAGTATGTCAACAAATATTTTGCCAATTTGTTCGGCAAGCTGCCAGAGGAAATTGTCGGCAGGCAGGTCAAGGAGATTCTTCCCGCGGATGTTTACCAGCGCGCTTTGCCCTATATTGATCGTGCCCTTTCGGGTAAGCGGATACGATATGAAAACATGGTACCTATCCAAGGGGAACCTCGCTGGTTCAGCATCGATTACATGCCTGAGATCGATGAGCAGGGGTCAATTAATACTATCATCATTCTGGGATTTGACATCTCCGAGCAAAAGCAGGCGGGTGAGGAATTGGAAAGATATCGAGAGCATCTTGAGCATATGGTTAAGGAACGAACGACGGAATTGGAAAGCAATAACATAACCCTTCATGAACTCAACACAGCGCTTACTGTCTTACTGAAAAAAAGGGAAGATGATAAAAAGGACTTAGAAGAGAGATTCGTGACGAATATACAAAATCTGGTTCTCCCCTATATAGAATTTATAAAAAGAGGCCATCTCGATGTCAGGCAGCTAACCCAACTTGATATCATGGAAGCACATCTTCGCGAACTTGCCACACCCCTGCTGAAAAACCTGAGACAGTTCAACCTTACTCCCAAAGAAATCAAGGTGGCTACGCTCGTCAGACAGGGCAAGTCAACGAAAGAAATCACAGAGATATTGGGGATAGGCAGTGCATCAATAGACATCCACAGAAAAAATATCAGAAAAAAACTCGGCTTGAGCAATAGAAACATAAATCTCGAATCACATCTTGCAATTCTTGAGTAATAGGTAATTTACCCTACCATTATTTTACCAAACATCTCCCATTGACATTACTACTTGCCAGTCTCATATACTCCGCAACTAGCTGCTTTTACAAAGGGGAGTATGGCATCCATACCAGAACACCATTTCAAAAAAGCATACATCGCCTGTTGCGCCGGGAAGAGATTATTCCCTTTCAGAACGCTATCACTTACGGAGTTTGACGATGGAAGATGATAGGAAGACCAAGAAACAACTGATTGAAGAACTCAATTGCCTGCGTCTTGAGAAAATCGAACAAACAAGAGTAACTTCAGAGAAATTCACGAAAGCTTAGCAAGCAAGCATCAGAAGTCTATTGAAGATAGCGGAAGGAGAGAGGTATTATGCTAAATATTCTTAAGATGTTATTTTACAAGGAGGGGGAAGATTCCAGGCATTTACTGAACAGGGGCAGTTTGGTTGTTATAACTCCTATAAATGACGGAGGTGAACTGCAGTATACGATTAATGTTACAGATATTAGCCGTGTAGGAGCTGCCTTCATTTACGAAGGGTCACCTAATGATCTTGCCAAACATGGATTTATTAACTGCTCTTCTGAGATGTCAGAAACGGTAGAATTGAAAGCAAGATCAAATATTAAGCATTCAACGGGACCAACTTGTCATAGGCGAGGAGCCAAATTTAATTGGATGGGCGTTTTAGGTGAGCAACAGCTAATCGAATTTATCAAAGAATATAGGAATCATAATAAAGAAATACACGCTAATAAGAAGTAGATACCTGCTACCGACGGCGTATCGGTCAGGCGGGTCGGCTCGTACATTGCAAACAGTTACCGGTACAGGGGCTAGCGTACGCACTATGCAACTGAAGGCCAATGGTTTTCAAAAGAAGCATACTGATGTAACCGTCAAAGTACCCCTTAGTATAGGTCTACAGAGGGCATACAGTCGGTAAATGAAATGGAAAAAGGAGGGGAATGAGATGTCTATATCTTTGGTAGTGGCGGATGCTTCTCCGTTCATCCTAAAAGGGGTTGAAAGTCTTTTCATGTTGGAAAATGATTTTCATTTGGCGGCCCTTTGCACAAATGGGACACATGCCATGGAGGCAGTGCGCCAGCATTTGCCTGATGTCGCTATTCTAGATATCAGCATGCTTGGTAAGGATGGGCTAACGATTACTAGGGAAATCCAGGCAGAGAAGCTACAGACCAGAGTAGTGCTCTTCACTGCGGAAATTGGTGAGGATCAGTTGTTGGACGCGATGTGCATAGGTGTCAAGGGCATTGTATTGAAAGACATGGCCATGCCACTGCTGATCCAGTGCGTGCGTAAGGTGCATGCGGGAGAACAATGGTTTGAGCGGAGCATGGCTAGTCTCTCCTTCAAAAAATTGCTGTTGCGCGAAACTGTAGCGAGAGAGGTTGCCGCTCTCCTCACACCTCAGGAAACCAAAGTGGTGCTGCTGGTAGGTAAGGAAATGCACAACAAGGAAATCGCCAACCAGCTTTGCATCAGCGAAGTCACAGTCAAAACTCACCTGCGCAATATCTATAAAAAGCTGCACGTGGACAGCCGCAAGGCGCTCCTGCGCTATGCCCAGAAAACAGAAGGGAGTTTAGTAAATGAATCTGAAAACCGCCGAGTGACGCGCCATCAAGGAGCAATACCTGTGGAATTTGAAGGATATAAAGGCATTACCCGCGACTTTAGCCGTTGGGGTATTTTTTTTGAGACGGGTAAATCTTTTATTCCCAGCAAGTCCATAGAGTTCACCATTCGGCTGGAAAATGTTGATTCGACAGGTCCCGTGAACTTGAATTGCAGGTCAGATATCGTCAGAGTCCAGGAAAGCGGTGAGAGAATTGGCATTGCCGCAACCATCTGTTCCTATTCGTTTGAAAAAACCGGATGGACAGGAAGATGTAAGTCAGAAAGCAGTAAGCGGCAAATGAGGTAGTGTACCCTCCTATCTTGTGCAACCTCGTGGCACACTTGAAGTCAGTAAATGGTCCGTCTCCGAATATTATTCTGGATTTTAATCCTCAATTGGTATGCGTCTCCGGCGGGTACGGTAAAATGGCCAACCTGCTGTATACCCGGCTTACGGGATTAGAAATGGATTATGCTACAATTTCTTAAGAAGTTATTCTTCAAGGATAGGAAAGATCACAGGCATCTGATACATAATGGCATTATTGTTGTGATAACTCCAACAAAGCATGGCAATACTATTCAGTGGAAGGTGAATGTTGTAGATATCAGTCATGGCGGCGCTGCCTTTGTTTATGAAGGTTCACCTCGTGATCTTGCCAAGCAAGGGCTTATTAAATTCTCCGATAACATGCCTGAAGCGGCAGACTTCAGGACAGTGTCCGATATTGAAAGTTCACCAGGATCAAGTTATCGTAGGCGTGGAGTTAAATTTGAGTGGAAGGGCGTTTTAGGAGAGAAACAGTTTATAAAATTTGTTAAAGAACATGGCATCCATGATAGAGCAATATACACGAAGTAGTAGGTTCAACATTACAAACGATAATCATCGATTCACACTGAGATTGCGGTCGTTTGTTTGTAGGTATTCTAACTGGTTGGTATATTACACTTTATCTTTGATTTTACCTGAGTGTTACGGGATGAAAGCCTCAGATTATTGAGCGTTATTTTTTTGGTTGGGGGTGATATGTTCATCTTCCTGAAAGAGAGCATCTGAGGAATTTGACGGGCACACAACATTTGAAACAGCAATCAGTTACTGTTCACTATTTCTGCGGTGTACAATACCCATTGACAAACAAAAACAGCCACCCCATACTTTCACCATCGAAAAGCAATGTCTTATCAATTCTCGGTGACTATCTCGTCAGGAACGGGATCTTTTTTATACTCCCTGATGCGTTGTCTCTCATGCATTACTTTTAAGATATCCATACAATACATCAATATAGTGTAGCCTTCGTGCAATTATCAAGAAAAAAGGGTTTTTAAACAGGTTTTTGTAGTAAGATATACAGCGGTGAATAATGAATCAAAGTAATTGGGCAAACCGGTGAAGTCGGCAAAATCTGATACAAACAACGGGAAAAGAGTATAAAGGAGTACTGTATGCCTTTTGTAAAAACAGATAAGTTCCGGATTTATTACGAAGTTCATGGTGAAGGGGAAGTGATTTTTTTTATGCATCATGGTTTCGGCTGTATGAAGATATGGAAGGGTATCTATCCTCGCTTTGTAGCTGAAGGCTACAAGGTGGTAATGTATGACCGCCGGGGTTACGGCCGCTCTGAACCGGGGGATGATTTTCTGGATTTCTATGTAAGCAATCGTTACCGGCCGGAAAGTGTCGAAGAACTGAAAGCAATAAAAGAACACCTCGGTATTGAGGAGTGTCATTTAGTGGGACAATGTGAAGGAGGCGTTGTCGGTGTCGATTATTCAATCAAATATCCAGGGGAGGTTAAAACCTTAACCGCTGCCAGTACACAATGCTACAGCGATGTGCCAATGACCGAGCTCAATACCATGAGGCTTGTAACAGAATTTACAGACCTGGAGCCCGAACTACAGGCCAAGATGATTGAGTGGCATGGAGAAGCGGCAGAATGCTATTATAATCAATTCGCCAGATATGGCGGCGCTTATGGTGTAGACTATTTTGACCTGCGCCCGATCCTTCATATGGTTGCCTGTCCCGCCCTGGTGCTCTATCCGGACCGCAGTTCTATCTTTGACGTTGAGCAATCCGTCGCCTTCTACCGTCATCTTCCGAAGGGTGAGCTTGCCGTTTTTCCGAAGTGCGGTCACAATACGTATGACCAACGCCCGGAAGAATACATCCGTACCGTTCTGGATTTTTTAAAGAGAACCAAAGATGGCAGAGACTCAAAAGTCAGACCTAATGTATCGTGCCTGGCATAAAAACTCCCACGGGTAATCTGCACACCTTATTGCCCTCTAAAAAATGTTGATTACAAGCGGCAGTTCCCATGATGAATCCTCCTTAAGGTTTAATGGTTGTAACATAACTATTTTTATATGTAATTTAGCAATACAAAATTTCCGCTGTTTACAACGGGTGGGAACAGGGGTAATATTGCAGATCAACGCCAGAGCGTGCCGGTAGCTCTAAATAATCGTCACCAGTTCCCGTTACCAGACCTGGCCGCTAAACAGAATTCCCGTTTGTTGGGGAACCGTTATGCCCTACAACACAGCCCTGGAAGATAAAATCGAAGACATAACCTTGTCCTGGGACGGTATCGAAAAGAAAAAAATGTTCGGCGGTATCTGCTATCTGCTCAACGGTAACATGTGCTTTGGCATCTGGAAAGATTATCTCATCGTGAGAATGGCGCCGGAACTTGCCGCTGAAAAACTGAACAACGATCATGTAAGGGAGTTCGATATAATCGGAAAACCCATGAAGGGCTGGGTCATGGTAGAAGAAGGATCCTGGGATAAAATAGAGGAATTGACCAAGTGGCTTGATACTGGAAGATCATTTGCTCTTACCCTACCAAAGAAGGCGAAAAAGAAAAAATCACTTGAAGAGATATACTATCAGAATCACAGATAAAGCCAAGGAAGGGATCTGATCATGAAACCCTTAATAACCATTGCAGCGATTCTTCTCATGGGTGTATCAGTGGCGCACCTGGTGAGGATTATTTTTCAGGTTGAAATTCTTATCGGTGGGTTTATCATACCAATCTGGGTGAGCATCATCGGCTTTATTATCCCGCTGGTGCTGGCTTTGTTGCTGGACCGGGACAACAGGAAGGAATTGATCAAAACCCAGCTCTCGCCGATGAAAATAATAAATAAATAAAAGGAAACTCAACAACATGACCCCAAAAGCCAGCCCTTACATCCATCACACCGGAGATATCATTATCCCTTTCAGCGCTGATGCAAAATATCATTTTTGGAATGGTGGCCAGAATTTGCGTGATACGAAAAGCATCATTCTGACATTGTCGATCATTATATCTCTTATCTTGACTGTTCCCCTGTTTTCCGAAGACAAACTCCCAGCACGTCAGGGACTGATCAACGACTTTGCAGGGGTCATCCCGCAGGAAGCAAAAAATGAGATGGAAATTAGAGTTCGGGAAGTACTGCAGAAGACGGGAACCACAGTTGTCGTGGCTACCGTGCCAACAATCGGGGAGAACTACCTTCAGGGATATGTCAATGATCTTTATCACACGTGGGGAATCGGCAAAAAAGGCGAAAACAAGGGCGTTCTCATCTTTGTTGCCGTCAAGGAAAGAAAGATCCGCATAGAAACCGGGTACGGAGTGGAAGGGATATTGCCTGACGGCAAGGTGGGTGAAATAATACGCAACGAGATGGCTCCCTATCTGAAAAAGGGCGACTACGGCACTGGTATGTTGAATGCGGTAAGGGTCGTAGCAGCAATTATTGCCTCAGACGCGAAAGTGAATCTGACCGGTCAACCTTCAGTGGTAGCGAAACCAAACACTTCAGCGAAGAAAAGTGATGAATTGAGTACGACCGCCATCTCTATCATTGCCGTTATGGCTGCGGGCATCATCGGACTGATCATCTGGATCATATGGAAGTTCGGGAGTCGCTCTCGCAGTTATAGCCGGGATGATTCTTACAGCTCGACCTCAGTATTCAGCTCCGGTTTCAGCAGCCCTGACAGTGATTCCAGCGATTCCAAAAGTGACAGTGGCTGTGAGGGTGGTGACAGCGGGGGCGGTGGTGCAGATAGCGATTATTGACAAACAATTCCCCTTTACACTAATGACCAAATCGCCCCTATCCGCTATCTCCAACATAATCACGTCCAGTTTTTACCGGCAAAAATTATCATGACAAAAATTACGACACCTCATGGGACCTCAAAGAATCCAACAAAGGCTATCTCCCTACTGATGAGGATGCCTTTGAAAAAATATACCAGGAATGAAAAACAAGAGACTGGCCACTATGGCTTAAAGAACATCTTACCTTTCCCTTTACAGTAGAACGTATAGAGGACGATGATAACGCATATTTTACAGATATAGCCAAGCATCAACCCTTCAGGGTGGGTCATATTATGAATGTCATTGATGTTGAGCCAGAGGAAGATGACCGCTACAGCGTTATCGTCCAGGTCAAAGAAGGCAGAAAAAAGGGTTATGTTCCCTTATGCAATTTTGAGGTCACGGCAAGAGCTGACAGGAATTTCTGGCCCGTGAGAGAATACGTGGTCTGATTTGCGAACCGGTAAAAATAACTCGTTGGACTTTTCGGGAGAATCCGAGTATTTCCAATTATAACTTGCAGTTTTTTAAGGGTGATTATTGGGGTGAATGGCGGCAGAAATTTCTTCCTGAAAGCATTAGATCTGCCGTTAAGATAGGGATACTAGATTTCAATGTGTAATGGTTAGTCTTGACAAGTGGGTCCACCTTAGATATTCATTTATCAAATTCACGAAATCAATTGACAATAGAAATATTAAATGATTAAATTTACGCGGTTTTAAATATTGTTAGATTCAGTTCCCAAACTTCTTGGCACATTGAGGGACTTAGGAATGGCCAAATCAGGGACACATCTACCGCTCGTATCAGCAGTCTTGATTTTTTCTCTTTCTTATCATCTGCAAAATAAACCAAAGCTTCTCAATATCCTGACCGGAGGCCGTTCACAAAACAGGCGAAGCATGGTGATTGCCGTAGGACCATCGATAATACTATCGATAAATAACCGGCCATTATTAAAGCAACCGGAAAACATTTATCTAAATAAATAACGTTAAAATTATTGATCACATGCTCTCTTATAAAGGGTTCTGTGAAAAATGCATTAAAAAGGCGAAGTCATAACTCTATGATTGATAAGTCAGAAGAAGTTGCAGGTTTTATCAATAATTACTGGCTGGTAATTATATCGGATAGCATTCTGAAAGAACAAGTGAGCCTAAAATATATAAGCTTTATGAATGATGACAATCCGTATTGGCATCTATGGTTTGCTGATTGTGCCGGAGTATATAAATGTGAGCTTCTCGGAGCACAGACAGTTGAAGGATACGACTGGCTTGCAGAGCTTAGAGTAAAATATTATCCGAGAGATAATGAAGTCGCCTATAATGGTTTATCCATAATGGAAAAAGCCTGCCGGGCAGGTAACATGTTCCATATCCATCCCCCCGATGGTGCTCAGGGCTGTCCATGTCATAGCCTGCCTGACGAACATGCACCCAAAAGATTTTCGGAATTTTCTCATGACATCGGTGTCCCTTCATATCAGTTCAGTAACACAATTCCGGCAGATTTATTCTATGCCGGCGATATGTCTGTTGCATTCAAAAAAGACGTGGGGGCATTGATTCGGGTTAAGAGCCAGACAAGCTGGCGGGTGATTCTCACGGGGGATTATGCAATTCCCAACGATAATGGCACTCCGTCAATAATGGTGAAAAAGGGAGAGGTTGATAGGGACTATCCCGGGTTTATGATTACCAGTTTTCTTTATAAAAAATTTGTGCGCTGCTGGACTCTTGTTAATAAATACACTGTTCAGGATGAAGATACCTGGAAGGGAGAAGGAATGCTATTTAAAAGCGACGGGCAAAATCTTTGGCCGGAATCATCGCCTGATATTCAAAAGATAATAACTCAAACAGCATTAAGATCCAGGCAGGAGGATCTGCTGCCCTTGCTGGCAGATGAGGATATAGCTTGTATGGATTCATAAATCAATTGAAGGGAGGAAAAATCAATGGAGGAGAAAGTAGTTCAGGGAGAATCTCGTTATGGTGTTGGTGTGATTGTCGGGATTTTAATCGGGATAGCACTGTTTATGGTTACATACTGGCTCTTGCTTCTGGCACGATAGCCATAGCACACAAAGGAGGTTGAACCATGGAAGAAAAAAACGTTTCTCGGCGTTCGTTTGTAAAAGGAATGGCTCTTGGAACTGTTGCGGGGTATTTTGCCAGCGCAGGTCTTTCCTCGACGGTGTTCAAAAAAGCACTTCTCCCAAAAGAAAAACTGAATCAGGTTGACATTGGTGAAATAAAAAATCTGAAGATAAAGGTGGTCTCCGAGACAAGCTGGTACGACAACAACGTCTGGCTGAATGATGTCAAGAAAGTCGGCGGACTACTCGTCAACCAGTACGAGATTCCCTGGACAGTCGAAGGCGTTAAGAGCGGCTATCAAGGGAGTAATCTGGGTGGCTTCGCGACATACATTGAGGCAACCCTTATGGACGGTAAGGTCATGAAGATCCTCCTGGATACCGGTTGGAACCCCGCCTGGATGGAAAAAAGATTCCGGGAAGAAGGAGTCGCGGAAAAACTCGCCAAGAAGGAGATAGATTTTATGGTCCAGACCCACGAACATATCGACCATTTCTTTGGCATTGAGGCAACTACAAAATTCTACCCCGACATTCCGATTTATGTACCGAAGGGATTCTATCAGGAGGGGTTCGATCTTCTCAAGGGCAAGTCTTTCCCCAAGGGCAACGTAAAAAATGGCTATCCCCACAAAGGCAAGGTCATTGTCCTCGATTCCAGCAAGGTCAACGTGCTTTATCCGGGAATTGCCCTCATGACGTTCGATGTCCCCATCATCCTCCGTGTTTTCGGGGAACAGTCCTTCGTGTTCAATGTCAAAGACAAAGGCCTGGTGCTGGTAACCGGCTGCTGCCACCAGGGCGTGATCAGCTATATGGAGGCGGTGAGGAAGAAGATAAAAGGTGGTGAAAAGTTCTATGCCGTTCAGGGTGGCCTCCATATCTCACCCTTTGAGGACTGGGATCCGCAATATGATGATCTCATTATGGCGTTCAACAAATACGGTGTTCAGAAGATAGGTGCAAACCATTGTACCGGCTATATCACAGCGGAAAAGATGATTAAGGCTGGTCTTCCTATGGTGAAAGGAACTGCCCGTAATATGAGCAAGAGGGATATTTATCTTGGGAATGGCGATGAACTGTTAATTGCCTAACCTTATCAGGAGGTGATGAAAATGTCTGAACAAGTTGTAGATCCTTTATGGTTAGAGGAACGTAAAAGGGTAAATTTGATAAAACAACCTTGGCGAGGTATTATCGGCGCTGTCCTTGCTTTTGCCGTTTTTATGGGTCTATGGTGGGTTTTCATGGATCCCCGCGGCTGGTTGCGCTGGTACACACCCCAATATGGATACATGTATATCCGCTGGCTACTCATCGTAGCGATTTGGCAGGCATATATTTTCAATTTCTGGCCGTTCAAGCGAGAATGGATGGAGGGCTCTCATCCCCTTAAAAAAGGTATTGTTTTGACCCTCATTAACTTTGCAATTACCGGGTTTCTGATCTGGGGATTCTACTATTACTTTTTCGGCAAACTGGCCATTCCTTATTTTAGCTGGCCTGAACTGCATAAGACAGGTCTTTCAGATTTCTTCTCTCGAGAATACTCATCTCTTGCCATCTTGATGATGGCAGCCATCGCCTCCTGGCTTAGCCCCATTTGGCCTGCGGCATTCGAGAATTATCCCTGGCATGGTCTGAAGCAACCCGCGAAGGGCATGACGGTATTCTGCGTCACCTTTTTACTCACCACCTATGTTTTTTTCATATGCATGCATCCCCATTACCGTGTACTTTTCTACCCCTGGCAGGAGTATACGGCAGCTTTTCCCTGGTGGTACAGTACATTCCACACTCTAAGCGGTAATTTCAACGTGGGGTGGATCATGTGTGGCACTGTTGCCGTATGGCTTTCTGAGATGATCTTGGAGCGATATCCTTTTCGGTTGATAAAAAGTCAACCATGGCGGGGTATCGGCGGATTCGTTTTTATTCTGCTTTTGGCAGCCATCTTTTTCTTCCTCTTTGTATTCATGCAGGATGTAGTGTGGGGTGTATCTGTTGAAGGTGCCAAGAGATTAATGGCCCCTGACTGGCGGTATCTCCATGCCGGTGAACTGGCAATACTGGTCCTCGGTGTTGCCATGATCCTCTATTTTTACTTTGATAATTGGCCGAACAAGTTCAGCACGGAAGTAAATATACTGATACGTGTTTTTATTACCATTGTGGGAGCTTTAGTTTTTCACTGGGCATATTATAAGGCAAGCCCTTTTTTGCTGGGAACTCAGTCTGGTTATTCACATCCCCAGCAGTTTCCCATGGCGCCAATTATCCTCTTAATCAATGTGATGCTCTACCATAACTGGTTTATGGATGGATGGCCGGGGAAAAGAATCAAGGCGGAAGGAAGTAAGTAAATTTAACACAATCATTTTCCCCTGATCTCTTCACGGGAAGGGATCAGGGGCAGCTTTGCCGGGGGAACAATGTCTGATTTAATTAGTAGAAGAGATCTGTTCTCAACAAAAATATTCAAGACGATCTTCAACCATCAGTCGCCGCGTTTTTCGTCATCAATGGAAAAACGCCGGGAAGAAAACCTTCTCCAATATTTCGATTCCCCCCTGCACAGCTATCCTCTTCTTAATGAAATGCCCCTGGACATGCTGATTGCTGAAGCACGGGCTAAGGATATTACTACCGAAGGTCGCAGTAAAAATGAAATCGCCCGGGATCTATTTTTAAATATTGGATTTATCTCCACCATTACAAATGGTAATCGTTAGCTCTTAATGACAAGTCCACCTAACACTTTGTGGCATCAATGCCAGACAAGGTCAATATTTTCCTTGATTTTATCTGAGAATTACGGGTAGTAACTCGCAATATTATGGGGGCTGATTATTTTGATGAACGGGGGCAAAATATTTTCCTGAACTGTAGCATCTGGTTATTTTACCGAGCATCCAACATTTTAAACCATAATCAATATCTGATGGTGCCTTACCGCCAGTTGCTTCATAAATAAATGTTAACGAAAGATATAGGAAAAGGGTTGGTAGTACCGAACTCTGCCTGTGACAACTCAGCAGGCATCCGATAAGGCTCATTAACATCTACATGATTATATCGCGCCAACCAATATCGCATATTTCGGTTTTCCTACCTTGAGGGTTGTCCAAAGTATTCCTGATACGTTCTCTTGATCCTTCCATTTTGTCCTATAGCTTCAGCCGATTCCCTTGACATGCAGTAACATCACCCTTATATTTCTTAAGTAAAGCG
>JAPLJV010000025.1 GCA_026388415.1 Deltaproteobacteria bacterium
ACCGAGACTTAACGGCAAGGTGGAGCGTTCTCATAGAACAGATCAAGATGAATTTTATCAGCTTTTGACATATACAGACGATGTAGATCTGAACGAAAAACTGGCC
Organism: Deltaproteobacteria bacterium; assembly: GCA_026388415.1. NCBI lineage: Bacteria > Pseudomonadati > Myxococcota > Myxococcia > Deltaproteobacteria bacterium. The sequence continues at coordinate 107 of JAPLJV010000025.1, forward strand.
ACGTGGGAAAACTATTATAATCTACATCGCCCTCATGGTGGCATCAAAGGACAGTCACCCTATGAAAAACTTCAAGTCTGCATAGGGGCCTGAATATTTGTCGCCTGAGGTCTTGACCATCACACATTAAAGATAGATCTATTTTAAAGGATATTTGAAACTTGTTAAACAAGCTTGATAAGCTATACCATAAAGTCCGTAAGCATGGTATTGGAAGATTATTTAACATATTAGGTTATATGTGCTGGCAGCGCTTTAGAATGATTAGATTTCCTTTGGCAGTAAACCCAAGATTTTATTATTATTTGGCAAAATTAATTCTGGTTCCTAATTTTGCAAAGAAACGTATTTTAGGGATCTGGGATTACAAGTCACTTCCTTGGGATGTTGGGGATCCTTTGGTTTTTATAGAAACGCTAAGCATTCTTAAGATTAAATATGACGCTGAAGAGATTGACATTTGTGTTGTTTATGATCGAGATAAACCGCTTGGCAAACGTACAAAATTTCTTGGCGATCCAATTACACCTGAAAACCATCAAGAGTATTCACTGGAATATCTGCCTTTGTATAGCACATGTCCATATCTTGGAACAGTTTACCAATTTAACTCACGCAGGGAGTTTTATCGATTCCTGAAAATGAATTATGATTGCTATGATATATTTCCTCCATTGAGCCAACATTTAGGAGAAACGTATGACTATTATGATTCTGCTGCCTCTGAAATGAAAATGATAGAGGAGTTTTTTGATAGTTATGGGCATATCCCTTTTCTTCGAATAGGAGAACGGGATCAATCCTGGGCGCGCTGGTTTTACTTAAATTACTTGCCTGAAGGAAGTATATCAATAGCACTATCCTTAAAAATGACATCGCATGATCCTATTCGCAATGCTGATCCTGCAGTGTGGTTATCTTTTATGGATAGGTGTAAGATAGCTTTTCCGGAATTAGTGTTCATTATTATCGGGCTTAGAGAAGAGGTGTTCGACGGCCTAAGAGAGAGGGAAAATGTAGTAATTGCAAAAGATCATGGGACTTCTTTAGTTGAAGACTTTGCGCTGATACGCACATCACTTCTCTATATGGGAATTGCATCTGGAATCAATACAATTGCTTTGTTTAGTGACATTCCCTATTTAATATTCCAGTTACCAAATATACATCGATATGGGTTAGAGGAAGGAAGAAATTGGTCTTTTGCAAATGATAGGCAAAGAATATTTAGCACAAAAATCCCGGTTACCCCTGAATTATTGTTTAAGGAATTTAAAGAGCTATACTCACAGCTCGATCAAAGCACATGGCGCGACAGAGTTCTGAAAAAGGCATATAATAAAAGCAGTCACCCTTCAGCCGTGGTTTTACAATCAGTAAATAGCAAAACATAGCTTTAACGAGGAGTAATTGATAATGAGAATTCTGTTAGTTGTTTATGATAATGATTCTTATACGCATTATTTCCCCCTTGGCCTTGCGTATATTGCAGCTGTTTTGAAAAAAGAGGGACATGAAATTTCTATATACAGCCAGGACAAGGAACATTATCCCGAAGAACATTTAACATGGTATTTGGATAATAACCATTTTGATATGATTGGCATTGGCGTCATCGGTGGATATTATCAATACCGTAAATTGTTGAAACTGTCTGAAGCAATCAATATGTCGAAAGATCGCCCATTCTTCGTCATTGGTGGACATGGACCTTCACCGGAGCCTGAATATTTTCTCAATAAAACAGGTGCTGATGCGATTGTTATTGGTGAAGGTGAGATGACGATGCGTGAGTTAGTTAAAACTATTGAAGAGGGTAGACCCTTAAACAGAATATTGGGTATTGCATTTAGGGAAAACGAAAAGATAATAGTGAATGAACGCCGGCCGCTCATCAAAGACATTGATACAATCCCTTGGCCTGCATATGAATTATTCCCTATTGATTATTATAGGCTCTTGCGTGCGCCTCATACGAGCCCGACGGATTTTTTGATGCCCCTTCTTTCCGGGCGTGGTTGTATATTTAAATGCAATTTCTGCTATCGCATGGATGAGGGTTTTAGGCCGCGTTCGGCTGAAGCTATTGTTGATGAAATTAAATTTCTTCAGCAAAGTTACGGGATAACATATATTGAATTTGCAGATGAGCTTTTGATGTCTTCGGCAAAGCGAACTACAGAGCTTTGTGAAGCATTTCTAACGGCCAAGCTGAAATTTAAATGGTTCTGTAGTGGGCGCCTGAATTTTGCTAAACTTGCAGTTTTGAAGCTCATGAAACGTGCGGGTTGTGTTTTTATTAATTATGGAATTGAGGCAATGGACGATCAGATCCTGAAGAATATGAATAAGTATTTGACTACGGAAATGGTCATCAAGGGAATAGAAGCTACATTGGATGCAGGAGTAAGTCCAGGTTTCAATATAATTTTTGGGAACATTGGCGAGAACAGGGATACTCTCAATAAGGGTGTAAATTTTCTCCTTCAATACGATGACGGTGCACAGCGGCGTACCATTAGACCGGTTACACCTTATCCAGGTTCAGCTCTCTACTATTACGCGATCGAAAGGGGGCTACTAAGGGATTGTGAGGATTTTTATGAAAATAAACATTTAAACTCTGATCTGTTAAGTGTGAATTTCACAGAGCTAACGGATGATGAATTCCATATGGCATTACTCGAAGCAAACACGACTCTTTTGAGAAATTATTATCAAAAACAATTGGATTCAGTAGTACAGCAGGTTCAAGATTTGTATGTTAAAAAGGATTATAACTTTAGAGGCTTTCGGCAGATCTAATATCTTAATGTAGAAACATTTATGGAGATAAGATGAAGCGATTCGTGGATCTGACGCCCGCAGCGATTGACCTGATCGTCTATGACTTTGACGGCGTCATGACCGACAACCGGGTGCTGGTTCTTCAAAACGGCACTGAGGCGGTTTTCGCCAACCGCTCCGACGGCTTAGCCATAAGCAGAATGAAGGAAATGGGCATCAAACAGGTGATAATTTCAATGGAGACCAATCCTGTTGTCAAAGCCAGGGCTGAAAAAATAGGGATCCCGTGCCTTCAAGGTATAGGTGATAAATTGGACGTCTTGAAGAAATATCTGGCTGAAAATAATATCGATAAGGATAACGTAGCCTTTATAGGCAATGAGATCAATGATATTGCCGCGATGAGCTATGTCGGGTTTCCCGTAGTGCCGGCGGACGCTTATCCGGAGGTGAAAAATGTCGCCAAGATGGTGCTAAAAACAAAAGGCGGGTATGGCGTTGTCAGAGAGTTCTTTGACCTTATTAAAAAAGTTAGAAAAATATGAATAAGGCGATCTTCATAACCGTCAGGACAGGCTCTACACGTCTTCCTGAAAAAGCGCTGCTAAAGATCAACGAAAGATCAACGATCGAGCTTGTGATTGATAGGGCGAAAAGATCTAAAAAGGCGCAGATTGTAGTGCTGTGCACTACAGAATCTAAGAAAGATGATATTCTGTGTGAGATAGCGAAAAGAAATGGGATATTGTTCTTCCGGGGAAGTGCCGAAGACAAGCTGATGAGATGGAAGGGTGCTGCGGAAAAATACGATGTTGAGTGCTTTGTGACCGCTGATGGCGATGATCTGTTGTGTGATCCAGAACTTGTAGATCTAGCTTTTGAACAGTTTGAAAGAAGGGGTGCCGACTTCATAGAAGGCAAGAATGTGCCATGTGGGGGGTTTACTTACGGGATCAAGGTCGCTGCCTTGAATAAGGTTTGCGATATAAAGGACTCAGCAGAAACTGAGATGATGTGGGTTTATTTTCTGGATACTGGTCTATTCAAGACTGAAGTGCTTGAGAATATCCCTAAAGTGCTTCAGCGGCCGGAAATCAGGATGACCCTGGATTATAATGATGATTTAAAGTTCTTTAAGGTCATATTTGATCATTTTGCTGATAATCCGGCATTTACATTAAGGGATGTTGTAAAGTTCCTTGATGAAAATCCTGATGTTATTAAGATAAATCAGTATCTGCAGGAAAGATTCTTGGATAATCAGAGATCTAAGACCAAATTAGTCTTAAAGGAAGGGGTGAAACAATAGTGGACGAAGGAATGAAGAATCCTACCAAATATCTTGGCAATGAATTGAAATATCTTGAAAAAGTTCTAAACTCAGAGAGTTGGTCAGCGACCGGCGGCAACTGGAACAATACTCTCGAACAAGAGTTTGCCATGAAGTTTGGAGTGAAATATGCTGTTGCTATGAATTCAGGAACTTCGGCAATACATGCTGCATTGGAAGCTGCCGGAGTTGGTCCGGGTGATGAGGTGATATCACCTGCCATAACTGTGATAATGAATTCAACCGCGACTATACACGCTAATGCGATACCTGTTTACGCTGATGTTGACCCAAAAACTTTCAATATTGATCCAGAGGATGTGGCGAGGAAGATAACGAAAAAAACAAAGGCCATAATACCTGTAGCGCTATACGGCTTGCCGCCGGACCTTGATCCCATAATGGAGCTTGCAAAAAAACATAACATTGTTGTTATAGAAGATAATGCGGAATGTGTGATGAGCAAGTACAAGGGGCGGCTTGCGGGTACGATTGGCCAAATGGCGAGCTATAGTTTCGAAAATACGAAACATATATCATGCGGTGAAGGCGGCGTGATAATAACAAACAGCGAGAAATATGCGGAATTGGCACGCAAGGTTGGCGGCCACGGATTTAAGAACCTTAAAGCAGATGAAGGAAGAGTGCGGCTTAATCAGGATGTGTTCCAAAACCCTAATTACAAGAGGCATGATGTTCTTGGCTGGAATTACAGGCTTCCGGAATTCAATGCCGCAATAGCGCTTGCCCAACTCGAAAGGATAGAAGATCTGATAGACTTGAGGATTAAATCAGCGAATTTTTTCGTTGACGTTATGAAATCTTGCGATTACCTTATACCGCAGTTCGTTCCCGAATGTTATACGAATACCTATTATACTTTAGGTGTCGTGTATGAGGGTGATAAAAGCATAGGCGTTTCATGGGAAGAGTTCAGAAAATCATATATAAATAATGGCGGGGACGGGATATACGGCGCTTGGAGCGTACCGTATCTCGAGCCGATGATCGTAGAAAGGCAGTTTGCGAAAAGATGCCCTTGGGTTTATGAGAACGTCAAATATGAAAAAGGATTGTGTCCGGTCGCGGAAGCAGTACAGCCCAAGATCATGCAGTTTAAGACTAATTACAGGGACACGAAGCTTGCCGAAATAAAAGCAGCGGTTCTTTTGAAGACGATAAACGGATTCAGGAAAAAGTAAATCCAGAATTGCGGAGCAGAAAGTATGTTTGATATTGATTTTTATATGAAATCTTATGATTTCATGAAAGACGCTCAAGCTGGAAGAATAAAGGACAAACCCGCCGCTCTCCACTTTCTTGAGAGCTTGAGAAGCAAAGAACCCGTAGTTTACAACATCGAAACAACCAATGCCTGCAACATGAGATGCGAGATGTGCCCCAGGACTACGATGATGACGAGATCCATAAAAACGATGCACATCGATCTATTCAGCAAGATTGTTGATCAATTGAAACCACACAAGAAGGAAAAATGGGAAGAATGGGAGAGATTCGTTCAGGAAAAATACGGCATAAAAACGACTGATATGAGCGAAAATCATTTTTTCCTGTATGTCATACCAAAGGTCATCCAGCTTCATGGATATGGGGATCCACTGCTCGACATGAACATGGGAGCATACGTGAAAATGCTTGCGGATAAGGACTTCTATTCTTATTTCAGTTGCAACCCGGCGAACATTGACATAGAAAAAACGATGGAAATGTTCGAGAATGGATTGGACTATATAAAATACTCGATTGAAAGCGTGGATGATGATCGCCATAAAGCAATTAGGGGGAATGCATCCAATTTTACCGAAAGTTATGTAAAAATATTAAAGATCCTGGACATTAAGAAAGAGAAAGGGTTCAAAACAGTAATTGTAATAACGATGCTCGATCTTAACAAGGAATGGCAAAAGGAGGATTTCTCGAAACTGAAGAAACTATTTGAAGGCAAGGATGTTTACATATACATGAAAAGCGAGGATCAGCAGTGGTACCGTGAAGATTATCACGGCACTAATTCGGTTCACTGGTCGGAATTTTGCAAACACCCGTGGATGTCGATGACTATCAAATCGAATGGTGAAGCGGCAATGTGTATGGAAGATTTTAACAACGAGATAGTGCTTGGCGATGCTGCAATAGAATCGTTGTATAATATTTGGAATGGCGCACTTTACGAGAAATTCCGAAAGGATCATGTAGCGGTGAGCAAGGGCATTAAGTGTGTTGAGCATTGCGACATGAAACTGATAGGCGAGCACCTTGAGTGAATCTGATACCTTCTGTTGTTCGTTATCAGATTATGAAATGGAAGCGGAAAAATGACTAAGAAAAAACTCGATTTTTGCGGACACAGTGTTGGCGATGATGAGCCGGTCTTCATGATCGCAGAGATTGGCTTGAATCACAACGGGGAATTAGGCATAGCAAAGAAGCTGATCGATGCGGCTTTCGCGTGCAACTGGCATTGTGTCAAGTTTCAAAAGAGAACCCCGGAAATCTGCGTTCCTGACCACCAGAAAACTGTGATCAGGGATACTCCATGGGGGAAAATGACTTATCTTGAATACAGACACAGAGTCGAGTTTGGCGAGAAGGAATACTCATATATCAACCAGTATTGCCGAGAGAAGCCGATTTTTTGGACAACTTCGGTATGGGACCTGCCGAGTCTGCAATTCATTCTCCGTTACAACGTGCCTTTCATCAAGATACCGTCCGCGAAGCTTGTTGAAACAGATCTTTTACGTGCTGCCGCAAAAACTGGCAAGCCTGTGGTTTTGTCAACAGGAATGAGCACGGTCGAGGAAATTGATGAGGCTGTTGCGGTGTTGAACGAATTTGCACGCGGTAATTTCGTATTGATGCATACAAATTCTACATATCCAACCCCACCTGAAGAATTGAACTTGTTGACGATAAAATTTCTTAAAGAAAGATATGATTGTGTGGTTGGTTATAGCGGACATGAATATGACTTGGAGCCCTCTGTGATAGCGGTTACGCTTGGCGCCAGGATAATCGAGAGGCATATCACGCTGGATCACAACATGTGGGGGTCGGATCAGTTTGCAAGCTTGGAAGTTCATGCCATGGACCTCCTCCACAGGAGATTGAAACAGGTTAGCGTCTGCTTGGGAGATGGTGTGAAGCGGTTGACAGAAAACGAAATTCAGATTCGAAAGAAACTGAGAGGGTAAGAGGTGGCAGTGTGATAGATCTTGCAAAAGCGCTGTCTGTCGTGATCGTCCATTCCACCCTTGAAAACCTCCGTAAAAATTCTTGCCTTTATCAAGGACTGTCACGATGTAAAATTAGCCGTAAATAGTTTGCCCCCGAGAAGTATCAAAACCTTACAAAGACAACCATGGATTTAACAAACCAAAAAATATTAGTCACCGGCGCCGATGGATTTATTGGCAGCCATCTGGTGGAGGGTTTACTGGACAAAGGGTGTCAGGTACGGGCTTTTGTGTTCTATAACTCTTTTAATAATTGGGGTTGGCTGGATACGTTTCCCAAAGATAAACTGGATAAGATCGATGTGTTTGCAGGGGATATCCGCGATCCCAATGGGGTGAGAAAGGCCATGCAAGGGATGGACATGGTCTTTCATCTGGCCGCACTTATTGCCATTCCGTTCAGTTACCACTCCCCGGACAGCTACGTGGATACCAACATCAAAGGCACATTGAATGTGCTGCAGGCGGCGCGCGATACCGGTTGCAAGCGGGTGCTGATCACATCAACGTCAGAAGTTTATGGAACGGCGCAATATGTTCCCATTGATGAGCGGCATCCCTTGCAGGGGCAATCACCCTATTCCGCCACCAAAATCGCGGCAGACCGGATAGCGGAAAGCTTTTATCGCAGTTTCAATACCCCGGTGACCATTGTCAGGCCTTTTAATACGTATGGGCCACGTCAATCGGCCCGTGCCGTCATCCCCACCGTCATTACCCAGTTGCTGGCTGGCGCAACAGAAATCAAACTGGGCAGCATTCATCCAACCCGCGACTTTAATTATGTCAAGGATACCGTGGCCGGTTTTATTGCGATTGCAGAGACACAAGCCACGATTGGAGAAGAGATAAACATTGCCTCGCAACAGGAGATTTCCATCGGGCAGCTTGCCCGCGAGATCATCGCCCAGATCAACCCAACGGCCACGATTGTCTCTGATGATATTCGTATGCGTCCTGAAGAAAGTGAAGTGGAACGGCTCCTGGGCAGTAACGAAAAGATTTGCAGGTTAACAAGGTGGCAGCCGGCATATACGCTGAAGCAGGGAATCCGGGAAACCATCGCATGGTTCAGGGACGCAGAAAATCTGCGGCGCTATAAATGGGATGTCTATAATGTTTGAAAAGATCGTAAGCTTCATTAAATCCCTTTATCCGACGGAGAATCCAGTCCCCCTCCATGCACCGCGATTTTTAGGGAATGAAAAAAAATATCTCATTGATTGTATTGATACAACCTATGTGTCCTATGTGGGACAATATGTCATTCGTTTTGAAGATGAAGTTCGGCAGCTCACCGGAGCAAAGTATGTAATCGCTGTCTCCACTGGAACCGCAGCGCTGCATGTAGCCCTCCTTTTGGCCGAAGTAGCGCCCGGAGATGAGGTGATAACCCAGCCTTTGACTTTTATCGCCACAGCCAATGCCATTTCCTACTGTAGCGCGCAGCCGGTATTTGTGGATGTGGAAAGAGTAACCCTGGGACTTGATCCGGAAAAACTGAATGATTTTCTAACAAATAACGGCATTCTGAATTCAGATGGACGGTGTTACAATAAAACAACCGGCAGAAAGATCGCCGCATGCTTGCCGATGCACACCTTTGGTCATCCAGTGCGGATCAACGAGATTATTGAAATCTGTCAGAAATACCATATTCCGGTCATTGAGGATGCCGCCGAGGCGCTGGGAAGTTTTTACAAGGGGCAGCATACCGGCACATTTGGGGATATCGGTATTTTAAGCTTTAACGGCAACAAACCCGTGACCACAGGCGGCGGCGGCATGATCATCACAGACGATGAAACCCTTGCGACAAAGGCCAAGCACCTGACCACAACGGCCAAAAAGCCACACCCGTGGGAATTTATTCATGATGCTGTTGGCTATAATTATCGTATGCCGAATATCAATGCCGCCGTGGGCTGTGCCCAGATGGAATGCTTTGCCGGGGCTTTAGAAAACAAGCGTGCTACAGCGCAGATGTATAACCAGTTTTTTCAGGAGATCGGCATATCATTTATCGTAGAACCTGCTCACGCCCGGTCTAACTATTGGCTTAATACCATTGTGCTAAAAGATAGACAGGAACGGGATGAGTTTCTTGCCTATGCCACGGGGAAAGGCACCCAAGCACGGCCCGTTTGGACACTTATGTCCAACCTTCCCATGTATCGCCATTGTCAGTGCACATCACTTGATAACGCCCAATGGCTGGAAGACCGGCTGGTCAATATCCCCAGCAGTGTGCGGATATGAAAGAAGAAATCATCCTGATCGGTGGCGGCGGCCATTGCAAGTCATGTATTGACGTGATCGAACAGGAAGGCCGCTTTACCATTGCCGGGATTGTGGATGTGCCTGAAAAAAAACAGCACAACGTTCTGGATTATCCCGTGATCGGCTCAGATGCCGATTTAGCGGAATTGATCAAGTCTTACCCCAATGTACTGATCACGCTGGGGCAGATCAAATCCCCAACCCGCCGCATAGAACTTCTTAATGACTTGATACAGATGGGCGCACGTTTTCCCGTGATTCAATCCCCATTGGCTTATGTCTCCCCCCATGCCCAAGTTGGCGAAGGAACCATCGTGATGCACCATGCCCTAATCAATGCAGAGGCGAAGGTTGGCAGAAATTGCATTATCAATACCAAGGCCCTTGTAGAACATGATGCCGTCATTGAAGATCACTGCCATATTTCAACGGGTGCGGTCGTTAATGGAGGGGTAACCATCGGTAGTGGCTCTTTTTTCGGCAGTGGCGCAGTATCAAAGGAATACACATCAATACCTGCTAACAGTTTTATCAAGGCCAACAGTTTAATACCCAAGAACGATGAATAAAACCTTCATCATTGCCGAAGCCGGCGTGAACCATAACGGCAGCCTGGAAATGGCGTTTCAACTCATTGATGTGGCCGTTGCCGCTGGGGCGGATGCTGTCAAATTTCAGACGTTCAAGGCCGAGAAAGTCATTGCCGTGAATGCACCCAAAGCCAGCTACCAGAAGGAAACCACCGACTCAGATGAATCCCAATTAGAGATGGTCAAAAAGCTGGAGCTGGATGAAACGGCGCACACCAAGCTACAACATTATTGCAAACACAAGGGCATCCAATTTCTCTCAACGCCCTTTGATCTGGAAAGCATTGATCTGCTGAACCGTCTGGGGTTGGAAATCTTCAAGATTCCTTCAGGGGAGATCACCAACCTGCCCTATCTTAGAAAACTTGGGGCTTTGAAAAAACGGCTGATCCTGTCCACCGGTATGGCCGATCTGGGTGAAATCGAAGATGCCTTGGATGTACTTACCGAATCCGGAACGCCAATGGAAAACATTACCGTTCTTCACTGCAACACCGAATACCCAACCCCGTTTGAGGATGTCAATCTCTTGGCTATGCTCACAATCAAAAACGCCTTCGGAGTCGAGGTTGGCTATTCTGATCACACACCCGGCATCGAAGTTCCGATTGCCGCCGTTGCTCTTGGTGCAACCATAATAGAAAAACATTTTACCCTGGATCGAAACCTTCCGGGGCCCGACCATAAAGCCAGCCTAGAGCCCGATGAGCTGAAGGCGATGGTGCAGGCAATTCGAAACATTGAAAAAGCTCTCGGCGATGGTATCAAATACCCCAGCCCGAGTGAAGTAAAAAACAAGCCCATTGCGCGAAAGTCGCTGGTGGCGACCCAACCAATCAAGACGGGCGAACTGTTCAGTGCTGATAACAACACAGCCAAACGCCCCGGCGCCGGCATCTCTCCCATGCGTTGGAATGAAGTTTTGGGGCAGGTAGCACAAAAAGATTATGAAAAGGATGATCTGATATGACAAGGGCCTTAACTAAAAAAGGTTTGATAAATTAAGGTAATAAGGAGGAAGATTGCTATGACTATCACTTGCTTGATTAAGAAAGAAGGTAGTCAATATGCTTCATTGTGCGTGGAATTGGATGTGGCTTCCTGCGGCAAAAGTAAGATGGAAGCCCTTGACGGTTTGAAGCGTGCGATTGAGACATATATTGAATACATGGTTTCCGAAGGCCGTCAGAAAGAGATCAGTAGGCCTGTTCCCATGGATGAATTGAAAGGATTCCTTTTCCCGGAGGATGAATCATCGGAAAAGACGTTTCGCGCCATTCCTCTGAATTATCAGTATGCTTATAAATCTCACGAGTCAGGATGTGGCGTGGATACTGAATCAAGTTGGTATCGTGCTCAAAAGGCGAAGTAAGGAGGATGTTTTTGAAGGTGCTTATGCAGGGCGGATAAGGGTCGTGATTGTTCCCCGGAATAAGCGAAGCATCCCGCAGGGAACTTTAAGCTCAATTTGGAGACAGTCAGGGATCAACAAAGAAATTGCTGAAAATCTGTGGGCAAAAAAATGAGAAAAATATGCATCTACACCTCCAGCCGGGCGGAGTATGGCTTGCTACGCGGGGTGATTCAAGAAATTCAGGCTACTGAAGTCCTTGAGTTGCAGATTCTTGCCAGTGGCATGCACCTGTCCCCTGAGTTTGGAATGACGATCCAGGAAATCCGGGCGGACGGTTTTGAACCTGATGAAACCGTAGAAATACTCCTGTCCAGTGACACCCCAACCGCCATCTGCAAATCCATGGGACTCGCCATGATCGGCTACGGCGAGGCGCTCCAAAGACTGAAGCCCAATATGATAGTGGTACTTGGCGACCGATTTGAAACATTTTGCATGGCTGCCGCGGCCCTGGTTTGCCGGGTCCCTCTTGCCCATATTCATGGAGGCGAGACCACGGAAGGCGCTATTGACGAGGCTTTTCGTCATTCCATCACGAAAATGTCGCACCTGCATTTTGCCAGTTGCGAAGCATACCGTCAGCGTATCATCCAGATGGGGGAGGCTCCGGACCGTGTGTTCAACGTCGGTGCCCTTGGTGTTGAAAACATCCGGTGTATGTCACTCATGGAACGTAGCGAACTGTCCGAATCTATCGGATTCATCCTTGAAAAGCCCTATTTCCTCGTGACCTTTCACCCGGTGACCTTGGAAAAGAACACCTCTGAAGGACAATTTCAGTCACTACTGGATACCCTGGATTCATTCCCCGAATACAATGTGATCTTTACAAAGGCCAATGCAGACACGGACGGACGTATAATCAACCGCCTGATTGACAAATATGCAGAAAGGCAGCCCGAACGCTGTCTTGCGGCGGCCTCACTGGGTGCACACCGGTATCTGTCAGCCATGAAGTATGCAACCGCTGTTATTGGCAACAGTTCCAGCGGTATCGTGGAGGCGCCATCTTATAAAATTCCTACAGTCAATATCGGCGACAGACAGAAAGGACGCATACAAGCAGCCAGCACATTGAATTGCTCACCAGACGCCAATGCAATCCGGCAAACAATAGACCGTGCGTTATCTCCTGCCTTTCAGGAGAGCCTTTCCGGCATATCAAATCCCTACGACCGAACGGGCACCTGTGTAACAATTGTCGGATTGCTTGAAAAGATAGATATCTTGGGTATTACTAAAAAAACCTTCCATGATGTTAGGTTGTCCTGACCACGAAAATAGCTTCAAATGGGGAAATGATGTTTAAGAGCGTAATCGAGATAAGACCATGAAAAATTATTATATCAGTCCAGACGCCAGCCTTATCGAATGTATGCGAAACATGGACATCACCGGTGCCGGTATTGCGCTTGCGGTTGACACTGAATTCAGGCTGATAGGGACAATATCTGACGGCGATGTCCGGAAGGCTTTGGTGAAAGGTTGCTCCCTGGATAGTTCTGTATCCCCGCACATAAATCGAAGCTGCTTTTATGTGCTGCCAAGTGTACCCAGAGCCGAAGTATTGGATGTCATGCAGGCCAGAAGATTTGGGCAGGTTCCAATCGTTGATGAACAGGGCAAAGTGATTGGGCTTCATCTTCTGCACGATATCCTGGGGCGTGTCGCACTGCCAAATTGGGCGATTGTGATGGCAGGCGGACAAGGGGTAAGACTGCGGCCATTGACTGAAAATATACCCAAACCAATGATTAGGGTTGCAGGCAGGCCTATACTGGAACGGATCGTCCTGCACCTTGTCAGTTATGGAATCCGTCGAATCTTTCTTTCAGTCAACCATTTGGCACATGTGATTGAGGACTATTTTAAAGATGGTTCAAAATATGGTGCAAAGATTGAATACCTTCACGAGGATGAACCTCTTGGCTCCGGCGGCGCCATTTCCCTTTTACCGAAGATCCCTGAGCAAGCTTTGCTGGTCATGAACGGAGACTTGATTGTTGATACCAATTTTACCGAAATGATCCAATTTCACAGTCAAAACGATTTTTACGCTACAATGGGGATACATCCCTATTTGCACCAAGTGCCCTATGGATGTATCGAAATACAAAATAATAGATTGGCAGGCTTGGAGGAAAAACCTATTCTTGAAAAAATGGTGAATGCGGGAATCTACGTGCTGTCACCACAGGCTATATCCGCCATTCCAAAGAATACCTATTTTCCCATTACGACGCTGTTCGAAGATGCCATCAAGAATAATCTGGTCTGTGGAACCTTTCCCGTAGAAAAGGAGTGGCTTGATATTGGGTCCCCCCAGCAACTACGGCAGGCGCGGGGTGAATTGTGATGAAGTGTCTCCAAATGAATTTCTGTCAAGGCGATTGTTCCGAGAATTCTCAACAATAAACTCTAAAAGGAACATTAATGATGAATTTCTTAATTATCGGTTTAGGATCTATGGGAAAACGCAGGGTACGCTGTTTCAAGGCCCTTGGTATTACGACAGTTGCAGGCTTTGACCAGCGTGAGGACAGGCGTTTAGAAAGCAAAGAAAAATATGGGATTCAAACATTTGCCGATATTGAACAGGCAATCCGAGAATTCAAGCCTACCGCTTTTATCATTTCCGTCCCGCCGGATGCTCATCATGTTTACATGAAAATGGCCGCAGAAAAAGGATTACACTTTTTTGTTGAAGCCAGTGTCGTGGATACTGACATGAATTTGATAAAAGAGCTGGTGAAGGCAAAGAATATCGTTGCAGCGCCTTCAGCTACCTTGACTTTCCACCCGGCAATCAAACAGATCATGGCCATCATGAGGTCCGGCGATTTGGGAACGATATCCAACATCATTTTCCACTCCGGTCAGTATCTTCCCGATTGGCACACCTACGAGAAGGTCAGCGATTATTACGTCTCCAATCCGGCAACTGGCGGAGCGCGGGAAATTGTGCCCTTTGAGTTGTCTTGGCTGACGCACGTCCTGGGCTTTCCCCAGCGCGTGTGCGGCAACGTGCGGAAAACAATCAACATCGAAGGTGCGGAAAAAATAGATGACACCTATAATTTCCTCCTCGATTATGAAAAATGTCTGGCAACGATCACGATTGACGTCGTATCCCGCAACGCCACGCGGAGGCTCTTGGTCAACGGCGATCAAAAACAATTACTCTGGGATTGGAACCAAAATAATATTCAGATTTACGATCCGAAAAGCGGACAATGGCAGACCATCGAGTATCAGATGATGAGTGCTGAGGCGGGATATAATCCGAACATCGGCGAAAATATGTACATTGATGAGTTGAAGGCGTTCATCAATGCCGCGGAAGGCAAGGCTCCATTCATTAATACGATGGAAAACGATCACAATGTGTTGAAGTTGCTGTATAAGGTTGAGGAATCGGATAAAATTGGACGTTATCTTGAATTTGAAAAATGGCAATCATAACAATTGCATGGGTGTAAATCGTGAAGGAATCTAATGATTAATAATAAAAGAGTCCTCGTCATAGTGCCTGCAAGGGGCGGTTCCAAAGGTCTTCCCGGAAAGAACATACTAACCCTATGTGGCAAGCCTTTAGTGGCGTGGCCGATAGCAACGGCAAAAGCATCAAAATATATAGATAAGATCGTGGTCTCAACAGATGATCTCGAAATAGCAAAAATAGCTGAAAAGTATGGAGCTTCAGTTCCATTTATCAGGCCTGCAGCGTTAGCTACCGATACTGCCACAACATTTTCGGTAATCGAACATACATTAGTTTTTTTAAAAAATGCTGGAGAGTCATTCGATTATATTGTTCTCAGAGAACCTACGTCGCCTCTCACAGAATCAGACGACATCGATGCTGCATTAGAAATCTTGGAGTCGAAAAGAGCAATAGCCGATTCAATTGTGGGTGTCAGCAAAGTTGAAGCAGCACACCCCGCTTTTGATGTTGTAATCAAAGAAACTGGCACTATTAAACCGTTCATGTACCCTGATTTTTCTCAGGCAGTTAGACGCCAGGACATCGCGGATATTTATTTTTTTGAAGGCTCTCTTTACATATCGGATACTGAAACATTACTTGAAAAAAGCAGCTTTTATCATGACAGAACGCTTCCTTACATTGTGCCCCGTTATAAGTCTTTGGAAATCGATGAACAGATTGATTTCCTATTTGCAGAAACAATTTTGAATAATATTGAGAAAATTAATAATAATGCATGATTCTGGTGGAGAGAACATGACGACAACTGGTCAGATACTTTGGGAAAAAGCCAAAACCATTATCCCCGGCGGCAACCAGCTTTTGTCGAAACGAAGCGAGAAATTCCTGCCCGGTCTTTGGCCGTCTTACTATTCAAAGGCCAAGGGGTGCGAAGTATGGGATCTCGACGGGAATCATTACTATGATTTTGCCCAAATGGGAGTCGGTTCCTGTGTTCTGGGCTACGCAGATGACGATGTGAACAGAGCCGTAATAGGTGCCATACAAGACGGTTCCATGTGTACACTGAATTGCCCGGAGGAAGTAGAACTTGCGGAAAAACTGATCAGCTTGCATCCATGGGCGGAAATGGCCAGGTTTGCGAGAACCGGCGGCGAGGCGTGTGCCGTCGCAGTGAGGATAGCCCGTGCCGCCACCGGTAAAAGCAAAGTTGCCTTCTGTGGCTATCACGGATGGCATGATTGGTATCTTTCCGCCAATCTTGGCGATTCATCCAATCTTGATGGCCAACTCCTCCCCGGCCTTGATCCGCTGGGCGTTCCGAGAGAACTTCACGAGACGGCTATTCCATTTAATTACAATAAATTGAGTGCATTGGAAGCCATTGTTGATAAATATCCCAATCAAGTCGGTGTAATCATCATGGAACCGGAAAGAGGCACATCCCCTATGCCGGGTTTCCTGGAAGGCGTCAGGAATGTCGCCGATAAGATTGGCGCGGTGTTGATTTTTGATGAAGTAACGTCAGGCTTCAGGATGAATCTCGGTGGGATACATCTTGTTCGCAACGTATACCCCGACATCGCCGTGTTTGGTAAAGCCCTTGGAAACGGCTACCCCATATCCGCAATCATCGGCCGCAGATCTGTTATGGAGTCTGCGCAGGATACCTTCATAAGCTCTACTTTCTGGACAGAAAAGATTGGTTTTATAGCAGCCTTAACCACGATAAACAAAATGGAGAAAAACGATGTGACGACTGCATTGGTAAGGTATGGAGAGCACATCAATAAGGGCTGGAACAGGCTGGCTCAAAAACATGATCTAAAAATTCATATTTCCGGAATACCACCGCTGACCCACATTGCATTTGAATATGAGAATTCTCTTGCAATTCAAACATGTTACGCACAGGAAATGCTGGAACAAGGATTCCTTCTCGGGACGTCTGTCTATACAACGGATGCCTACACAGACAAAATAGTTGAGCACTTTCTTGACAATACCGATACGGTGTTTGGAATAATCAAAAAGGCTTCTGATGAAAAGAAGGTCGAAACATCCCTAAAGGGGGCGATAATGCATGCGGGGTTCAAGCGGCTAACGTAGGTGTGTATATCGGAGAGACGGGTATGATTGATGATGGATGTAACTTGTAAAGGGAGCAGCATAATGCATAATACTAGGAAGGTAGCCCTTATCGGTTCCGGAGAACTCGGTAGTCGCCATCTTCAGGCGCTTGCCAAAATTGATTTACCAGTAGAAATCCAGGTAGTTGATCCAAGCCACGAAGCTTTGAAGATAGCAAAAGAGAGATTCGACCAGATTTCGCCAAATCTTAATGTAAGAAGAATATCCTTTTTCAATTCGCTTGACGATCTTCATTCAGAGATAGATTACTGTATTGTAGCAACGAACTCAGATGTTAGGGCCAGAGTAACAAAAGAATTACTATTGAAAAAGGCCGTACAATGCCTCATTCTGGAAAAAATACTATTTCAGACTGAAGACGATTATGAAGCTATTGGGAAGCTAATTGAAAAGTATAAAGTAAAAACATGGGTTAATTGCCCCCGGAGGATATGGCCTGTTTACAAGGGAATACACGATTATTTAAAAGGCGTTCATTTGTTTGAAATAAATATTTCTGGCTCCGACTGGGGATTGGCGAGCAACAGTATCCATATGATTGATTTAATAGGTTATCTTGCTGGCGCTACTGATTATAATATTAATGGTGATTTGCTAGATTCGGGATTCATTGAGAGTAAGAGGAAAGGCTTTATTGAATTCACTGGAACACTTGCAGGATCCTTCAATGCCACGCCATATTTTAGCATCAGTTCATACAAAGATGGGAAGGTGCCGTTAATGATTCAGTTAATTAGCGAAAAGTATGTCTATATGATTAGCGAATCCCTTGGCCGGGGATGGATTTTCAGAGAAGACAAGGGATGGTCATGTGAGGAGTTTTCATTTGAAACCCCTTATCAGAGCCAGCTAACACATCGTCTCATCAGACAGATTATCGATACTGGTGCAAGCGATCTCCCTTCATTTGAGGAATCTGCAAAGCTCCATATCCCCATTTTGAATTGTTTTATTTCTTTCCTAATTAGAGAAGGCAAAGGGGGTGATAGGTGTCCGATAACATAATAAATCATATGTGGGTCATTGGATCAGGTCCAATGACAATCGATTATATCAAAGTTCTTGACGCCTTAAAAGTTAGCTATCAGGTTATAGGTCGAGGCATCGATTCCGCTAAAGATTGCGAATCGAAAACAGGTGTTAAAGTTGTTACAGGGGGCTTGGAAAGTCACATCAGTGATTGTAAAGATTTTCCCTCATCGGCTATTGTTGCTGTAGGGGTAGAACAGTTAGCGAACGTCGCAAAAGTGCTTCTCCAAAATGGCGTTAAAAAGATATTGATAGAAAAACCGGGTGGTCTAAATGAGGATGAAATTAGGTCTGTGCATGAGAAGACCAAGAAGAGAAATGCGGAAGTATATGTAGCCTACAACAGGCGCTTCTATACTTCGACATTGAAGGCGCAGGAGATTATACGTGAAGATGGTGGCGTTCGATCTTTCAACTTCGAATTCACCGAATGGTCCCACGAAATTGTTAACATAAAAAAAGCGCCCGGTGTGAAGGAAAATTGGCTATTGGCAAATTCTTCTCATGTTATAGATCTCGCATTCTTTCTGGGCGGAAAGCCTAAGGAAATTAGCTGCTATGTTGGAGGCGCATTAGACTGGCATCCATCAGGTTCAATATTTACAGGCGCCGGTATCAGCGAAAAAGACGCGCTATTTTCATATCAGGCAGATTGGGGAGCACCTGGTCGATGGAGTGTTGAGGTCTTGACAAAAAAGCATAGATTGATCTTTAAACCATTAGAAAAACTACAGATTCAAAATATTGGAGAGGTTGCGATTAACGAAGTTGCAATTGATGATGATTTAGATAGAACATTTAAACCCGGTTTATTTCGCCAGGTCAAAGCATTTATGGATGGAGACTTGTTAAATCTTCTTAAAATTGAAGAACATTTGGTAATGTTAAAATACTACTTGATACTTAAAAAAATCAGTTCCGCCTCCCTAAGAAAAAACATTTGACAAGAATCGACTTTTTAATTTAGAGGCTCAGTGTTAAAATCACCCATACTAAACACCGATAAAAAATCGGCGGGCAGTAACCTTAAAGCAGATAGAGTTAAAGTGCTGATCGTGGTGAACTCCCATGCGTCATTTCGGGAGATGAAACAGGTCGCGCAGTTATTAATTAACTCTCGTCGATATCATCCGGTTATTTTAATGGATGATCCAAAGTATAATTATGAAAAAGAAATCTCCATATGTCGAGCGGAGAGCATAGATTATCTTTGCCCACGAGTCATGTTGACGCTACAACAGGCTGGTCTATCGACCAACCCTGCAAATCGGGTGTCTTTTTTGAGAAGGGTGAAAGAGGCGGTTAAGCATTCTACAAAGACAGGTTCCTTTGTGCGATACACTCTGGCTTTTGTTTGGGAAAATCTCGTTTCATTTCGTTACTCTCTTCCGGGCGCCTTGATTGAGTTCATGTTGCTTTATTGTGAAATACTCCACCAACGAAGCCTAACAAAGAAAATAAAGCCGGGGATTTTGGTTTTACCTTCCGCAGATTGCGGGCATTTGGCTATTGTAACAAAAGTTGCCGCTGAGCAAGGGATACCTTCTGTTGTTATTCCGTATGCGATCATTAATTCTACGGTTTCTTTGAAGCAGGCTATGGCGGTGCCGCGCATGAGTCTAAATCGGTGGGACTGCCGTCTTGTGTCATGGATCTATCCTCAATGGTCAGGAGAATATCAGGGCCGCAAGATGCTGGCCAGCGATGTCTCAAAGATCTTGTCGGTTGAATGGCTTGGGCTGTCTTTACCCAAGCCATGGGGTGATTTTTTGGGTCGGGCCGATGTCTTGGCTGTAGAAAGTCGTTGTATGTGGCAACTTTATGAGCGAGCAGGCCTTGACAGAGAAAAGTATGTCTTGACGGGTGCTTTGAGTGATGATGTCATTTTTTCGAATCGCCGAGATTCATTCGGTCCAAGGGAAGTTCTTTATAAAGAACTTGATCTGCCATTGGGCAGACCTCTTATTCTCGTTAGTATCACCCCTGATCAGTCGTTAGCGGATCATCCGGGTACTGAGTTTAACACTTATGAGCAGATAGTAGGTTTTATAATGCATGTGGTTTCGGGTGCCAAAGGGTACAATGTCATCGTTTCCCCACATCCTCGTGCAGATAGTAATGTTATAAAGAGATTTTTGTCAAATAATGCCCGCGTTGTTGATGTAAGTATAGAGTCGTTAATGCCTTTAGCAGACATTTTTATTGCTGAACCCTCATCAACTTTTCGCCTGGCTATTGCGTGCAGCACGCCTGCGATTTGTTACGATATGTGGGGGTATGAGTTTCCTGAATTTGAAAGTGAGGAGGGTATTATTACTGTAGAAACCATGGCTGAGTTTGAATCGATATTGTCGCGTTTAGTATCAGACAGTTCGTATTATAAAAATGTAAAAGACCACCAGGCGGCACGTTCTGAGGAATGGGCAATTTTGGATGGGCGTTCGGGCGAGCGAATACTTAGTCTCTTCGACAGGATGGTCGGGATCGCAGTGCAGGTGAATTTATTGGTCCCCCCAACCCCCAATGGCCTAGTATTGCCAGACAAATCAATGGTGCGCACACAATCTGGGGAGCCCTAGAACCATTGCGTAATGAATAAGGAAAAACCTTTCTAAGTAACTCAACTTTCGTACACGTTTAGGAGAGTCTATCTATTCTTTAAAGGATTAACTGGATGAAAGATATCATAATAGAAACGGGAACAACATTAATATCTTTATTGAGAGTATTAATAAATCATAGAATCAACTATTCATTCCCCGTTTTTCAAAAGGATAATTTTGAGATAAATATTCTTTGTACAGGCCCGTCTTTGAATGAAAGTTTGAGTAGTTCGGGCAACATTTTTCAGTCAAAAGACTCTATGTGTGTAAATAAATTTGCTGAATCAGATTTTTTTGAAATTATCAAGCCTAGTTACTATTTATTGCTCGATCCGGTTTTTTGGGAAGAGAATAGCCGGCCAGTGTTTATAGCGGAAAGGGATAGACTCTATAAACTAATAAATACCAAAACGAACTGGCATCTTAATTTATTATTGCCACTAAGCGCAAAACATGCCTTTAATTGGAACTATATATTTCAAAATAACAGCAATATTAGGATATCATTTTTTAATAATGTTCCCTTGACTGGGTTCAAATCAATCATTCATAGTTTATATAAGCATAATCAGGGGATGCCGCCTGCACAAAATGTATTAGTTGCTGCGATATTTGTTGCGATCAATATGGGGTATAAAAAACTGTATTTACTTGGGGCGGATCATTCTTGGCATGAGCGATTAGTGCTAAATGATGAAAATGTTGTATGCTATAGAGAAAGTAATTTTTTCGACAAAACGGAACAGCAGTTAATCCCATGGTTTAAAGCTCAAGAGAATGCTGGTACAAATAAAATGCATGAAATATTTATGGAAATTGCACGGATGTTTTTAGGATATCAATATTTAGAAGAATATTCAAAGTACAGAAATGTAAAAATATATAACGCGAGTCCGAAGACGTATATAGACGCTTTTGAAAGGTATAATTTCAAAAGGAACTAAGACAAGAGTTTGTCTTAAAAACATGAGCATATTTCATGATTATTGTTTTATAGGAAACAACTGTAAGCTCTCGTGTTTATATGAAACGGACACTGGCAGATATAAAAGAAAGCATTATAGATGGACTGCTTGACTTGTTGGAAGATCTTGACAAAGGAGAATCAACAGCAAAAGCAAACAATCCATATGGAGATGGTCATTGTGTGGCAGAACGTATTATGAATATTATTGAAAAATAAATGGGAGATATTGAATGGCTAAGGTTCTTGTTACAGGTGGATTAGGTGCGGTTGGTAGTGTTCTCGTGAAAGAACTCCGTGCACACGGACACGATACATGGATTGTTGATCTACCACACCACAATGACCGGCAATACCTCCGCTGTGATGTCGGAGAATTTAGGCAAGTAGAACAGTTGTTTATGTCCGATGGATGGGCTCGTGGATACTTTAGTAAGCGTCACGAATTCGATTTTGTTTATCATCTTGCTGCAGAGTTTGGGCGTTGGAATGGAGAAGATTTTTATGACACTCTATGGCGATCTAATGCAGTAGGTACAAAGAATATTCTTTCTATGCAAGAGCGATACGAGTTCAGAGGAATATATTTTTCTTCATCAGAGGTTTATGGCGACTATGATGGTCTGATGAGCGAAGATGTTCTTGACAATATTCCCATAAAGCAGATGAATGACTATGCGATCAGTAAATGGGTAAACGAAATGCAGGTTTTAAACTCTGCAGCCATGCATGGAACGGAGTCTGTCAGAGTAAGGCTTTTTAACACATATGGCCCCGGTGAGCCATATTCGCCTTACCGATCAGTTATATGCTTATTTTGTTACTCTGCTTTAAATGGTATGCCCTTCAAGGTATATCGAGGACACCACCGGACATCAACGTACATTACAGATACAGTCCGCACATTGGCGAATATATGTGAAAGTTTCATGCCGGGAGAGGTATACAATATTGGCGGGCTTGACTATCACGATATCGAAACGGTAGCCCAACTGGTTATTAAATACAGTGGCTGTAATCCAAGCTTGGCTGAATATTGCGACCCGGAACCATTTACAACTATTAGTAAAAAAGTGGACTGTGTCAAGGCAGTACAGCATTTGGGGCATAAAAGCACGGTTGGTTTAGAAGAAGGCATAAAAAAAACAATAGACTGGATGCGCCACTACTATCGTGTCGGAGAGAAAATATGAAAAAAAAGATAATTGTTGTTGGTACTGGATATGTTGGCTTGCCGGCAGCATTGCTATTAGCTCGTGCGGGATACGACGTAGTTGGTGTTGATATAAATGAAAATATTGTTCAAGCCATAAACGACGGTATTTTGCACATAAAAGAAACTGATCTGCAGAAGATTATGGATGCGCCGCAAGTTCGCCAAAATCTGCATGCTCAATCAGTCCCATGCGCGGCGGATGTCTTTTTAATTGCGGTACCTACACCTATTCATCCCCATAAGAAAGTGGCCGAATTAAAATATGTTCATGAAGCGGTTGAATCTATTATTCCTTATTTGCAGCCTGGTAATTTGGTTATTCTGGAATCAACGGTGCCCCCGCTTACCTGTCGAACTGTGATAACACCTATTTTGGAGAAAAGTGGTCTGACTGTTGGAAAGGACTTGTTCCTGGCGCATTGCCCTGAACGTATTCTGCCCGGGGATGTGTTTTATGAAATTGTCCATAATAACAGGATTATCGGCGCCGCGGATCAGACATCAAGAGAAATGGCACAGGACATTTACGCATCTTTTGTTAAGGGGGAACTATCTCAAACTGATGATATAACTGCAGAAATATGTAAGCTTATGGAGAATACCTACCGGGATGTTAACATTGCACTGGCAAACGAGTTAGCCGAAGTTATGGAAGGTTTGGGGATTAACCCGGTAAAAGCAATTGAATTGGCAAATAAGCATCCTCGCGTGAACATCCTAAAACCAGGTATCGGTGTGGGAGGCCATTGCATTCCAATAGATCCGTGGTTCATTAAGGAAGTTGACCCTGCAAATTCACGCCTAATCTTTACGTCAAGGCTTATTAATGAAGAAATGCCCCATCGTATTGCCGCTAAAATACGGCGCTCCATGCGGGACGTAAGCAATCCACAAATTGTGGCAGTTGGCGCATCATATAAAGCAAATACAGTTGACATACGAGAAAGTCCAGCGTTAAAAATAGTAGAGTTATTGGCCCAAGACGGGTATCATGTAGATCACTTTGATCCTCTCATATCGGGCATGGAGTACTCGTCCTTATCTAAGGTTTGTCAAGGAATGGATTGTTTGGCAATATTAGTTGAACATAATGTTGTGCGCGATGAGCTTAAAAGTTGCATAGAAGAGCTACGTTTATGTATGCGCACTCCCATAATATTGCGTTTCTGCTAAGGTAATGAATAATTCCCCCCAAAGGATAACGACTGTGGGTTGTCCTAATATAGCCAGGAATAGACAGATCCAATGAATATCGGAAGACAAACTGCGACTTCGTCAACTCGCTCACCAAAAGCAAGGAGTCGTCTCGTTGAAGGTTGCCATGATGAATCAATGGCAATTGCCTTTTTGGGGCCTGTACTGCCTGAAGATATGTGCAATCGCACCCCGGCCTGCAACGTATCTGGAAACAAGCTTCAAATCAACTTCCTTAATGCGTTGCGCAAAGCAAGCGGCGTTTCCCCTACCATTGTCAGCTTTCTACCGATAGGTATGTTTACAAAATCACGGAAGCTCTTTGTCCGTTCCGGACCGCTCAGTTTTAACAATGGGCTCCGGGGGCGGTTAATTCCTTTTATAAATGTACTGTTTCTAAAGCAACTTACGATTGGGTTAGTGAGTCTACTCATCTTAATGAACTGGCACTGGCAAAACCGCCGCACGCGTCGCTTAGTTTTGGTTTATAATGTTTATCTGCCCATGTCGCTCCCCGTACTTCTGGCAACAAAATTATCAGGCGGGAAGGCAGTGGCTTTCGTTGCCGATTTCCCACATAATTTGTCCTTCAATTTTCAAGGATGGAAGGGCATGCTTCAGCGAATCAACCTGTGGTTAGAATCACTCAGCCTTGCCCATTTTACCGGTATTATTCCTCTTACGCAGTCTGTAGGCGAAGACTTTGCACCAGGGAGACCTATGATGGTTATGGAAGGTGGTGTAGATCCGGACGATGTGGGCGCTAAGTCTCATCCTGTAGAGGTTCCATCGGCAGAACGAATCTGCCTTTTCAGCGGCACTCTGAACGAGATTAATGGAATTGATCTGTTACTCAGGGCATTTCGTCTGATTCCAGATCCAAACTTTAGACTCTGGATTTTTGGAAAAGGGCCATTAGAAGCTGAAGTTCGAGCAGCAACGCAGCAGGATGATCGGATTGTCTACAGGGACTTTTTGCCCAACGCAGAGGTATTACGGTATCAGCGGCAAGCGACGGTACTGCTTAACGCACGTCCAACCAATCAGTTGATAACCCGCTATACATTTCCTTCAAAACTAATTGAATACATGTTAAGCGGGAGGCCTGTTATTACAACAGCGCTATCGGGTATCCCAAAGGATTACTTTGATTTTATTTATGTCCTTTTTGACGAAACGCCCGAAGGGCTATCACGACTACTCATTGATGTTTGTGCAAAACCTGCCTTCGAACTATATGAATTAGGAGGTCGAGCGCAAGAATTTATTTTGCAGACAAAAAACTGGTCAATACAGGGGCGGCGTGTATATGAATTCATCTGTAACGGCATATAATAAAACAAAGCTCCTCGGAACCATAAATTTTACCATTAAACGCCATACTTTTATGTATTTTATAGTTATTGATCTTCTTTTCTTTCCGTATGTTCCTTTTTTCGTGATGCCGATGAGTTTGCCGTTCGTCGTCGCAGCTTTGTTTTTGGGCACCGAAAGCCCCTGTCATAACGCAATATCGTTATTATATTTGTTTTCCGTGTGTGTTGTAATTAGTGTTATAGCAGGCCTAATATTTTACGGCGATGAATCTATGTTGGAAGATTTCAAACGCGCAGGGCAACTGCTATCATCTTTTGCCTACTATCTTTATTTCAAATCCTCCTTAAAGAAAAGAGCGTTTGATCCGACAAACATTCTTATTTTTTTCATTTTTTCCCAGTTGTTCTTGATTTTCTTCTTCTACAATAATCCAGATGGATTTAGTGTTCTTCGAATAAAGATGGCTCCGGCTACAGCAGGTACTGTGGAACATATATACAAACACTTTAGATACACCTATTTTTTTTCTGATCCGAATACCGTTGCATATTTTTCTTTGGTCTGTGCTTTTTTTGTATTGCACACACACTCATCTATTATATTGAAATGGTGCATGTTGCTGATCTCATGCTTAATTATTGTCGCGACAAACAGCCGTGGTGCCGTTTTATGTATGGCCGCGCTAATATCTCTCTCATTATACCGCGTATTTCGAGGTCGTATCAGCGTGTCTTTAACCCTATTAAAAAAAAATATCTGCGGCATATTTGTTCTTGTAATGGTATTCACCATATTTGCAGCGACTGATACAGGGAAAATGTCCTTTGAAACGATGGAGGCAGTATACACCTTATTCGAGCAGCGTTCGGGTGCCGCAGAATATTACGAAAGCGGTGGTGAGACAAGACTTGATATTTGGCACAACATTGTGTCGACTTATGTGCCTTCTTTTTTTGGCTGGGGCTACTCTTTTTTGGGTACGCCACATACTGATCATCTGCGTATGATTTATAGTTATGGCATCGTGGCATATGGGATTCTTCTTTATTTGGTTTTTCGTTTCATTCTAGTGCCAGGATTTGAATTTCTGATCCCTGCTTTTATGGCATTTTCTATTAATTCACTCATCGATGAGCAGAAATTCTTCGCACTGGTATTATCCCTTGTTGCGGTGGCCCAAGTTACGGTCGGCGATTCAAACAGAATGAAGCACATCATCAATAATTCACTCTTTGTGCCCCCCATTTTTAAAAATGAGGGGGCAAATACAAACCAAATCGTAAAATGACGAAATTCAAAGGTCCAGGCCATAGAATCATGATTAAAAGAAAAGTATTAACGATCATCGGCACGCGCCCGGAAGCCATCAAACTTGCACCTGTAGTGCTGGAACTAAAACGCCGACATGATCTGGTTGATTTTTCAGTATGTGTTACAGCCCAACACCGTGAGATGCTTGATCAGCCGCTGGCTCTTTTTGGCATTAAACCGGATTATGACTTGGATATTATGTCACCTGGGCAAACACTGGCGAAAGTGACGGCACTTGCAATGGAAGGTATAGATAATGTTGTGTCCCAGGAAAAGCCCGATGTAATTTTGGTGCAGGGTGATACAACCACTGCATTTTGCGGTGCATTGACTGGGTATTATCATCAGATAAAGGTTGCCCATGTAGAAGCCGGATTGCGAACGGGAAACAAGTATGCGCCCTTCCCCGAAGAGATTAATCGTTGTTTGATAGGGCGTATTGCCGATTTACACTTTGCACCGACCGAACAGGCCCGGCAGACATTACTGAATGAGGGAGTAACGGGCCCAAACGTGTTCGTGACAGGGAACACGGTGATTGATGCACTCCTATGGGTGCGGGAACGTGTGCGCTGCGCTCCACCTAAATTACCAGCAGGGTTGTTAGAAGCAACAACAGGAAAGCAGATCATCCTTGTTACGGGCCACCGGCGAGAGAGTTTTGGCAACGGGTTTGACAATATCTGCCATGCGATCCGGGAGATTGCAGATAGTTTCGTAGATGTTGCATTTATCTATCCGGTTCATCTCAATCCAAATGTTCGTGAGCCGGTCAATCGCATTTTGGGGAGGCATCCGCGCATTCATCTGATTGAGCCATTGTCCTACGCGCCATTTGTCTGGTTGATGGACCGCGCTACCATTGTGCTGACAGACTCAGGCGGTGTGCAGGAAGAAGCTCCATCTCTTGGCAAGCCTGTTTTAGTGATGCGCGAAATGACCGAGCGTACGGAAGGTATTACCACCGGCAACGCGCTTTTGGTTGGCGTTCAGAGGGAACGAATTGTGGATGGGCTCAGACAATTGTTATGCGATCCCCAAAGACGCGCAATGATGGTGACCGTGAATAATCCTTATGGTGATGGGCGGGCGGCTCAGAGAATTGTTGAGATATTACTGCCGGGGCGGCACAATTATGACGGAAAAAACAAACTTCGATCAGCAACAGGACCTTCGTGAAGGGAACTTGGTCATAGATCTTCGGCAAACTTTATTTAGGCATTCTTCTGGCGAGTTTTAATGCATTGGTTCCTCAGAGCGAAAATAAAATAGGCAAATAATGCACTTGGGTATTGATGCATCCAACATCCGTGCTGGCGGCGGTGTCACCCATCTTGTTGAATTACTCAGGGCCGCAAAGCCGCAGGTGGATGGTTTTGACAAGGTTATTATCTGGGGTGGTTCATCCACATTGAATTGTTTGGAAGACCGCCCATGGTTGAAAAAGGTCCATGATCCTGTACTTGACCAAATCCTGCCCATACGGCTTTACTGGCAAGTATTCAAGCTGGATCGCCTGGTGCAGAAGGAGAGGTGTGATGCCCTCTTTGTTCCCGGAGGAACATATACTGGCGCATTCAGGCCGTTTGTTACATTTTCACAGAATTTGTTACCTTTCGAATGGACGGAAGCTCGAAGATATGGCGTATCATGGATGTTATTGAAAATGCTTTTGCTTTATAAGTCACAGAGTCGGGCTTTTGTTAGAGCAAATGGTGTGATTTACTTAACCCAGTACGCCCGCAATACTGTGATTAAAAAGTTGAAACAGCTTCGCGGGAAAAGTGTGGTCATCCCTCATGGTGTCGACAAAAGGTTCTTCCTTTCACCGCGTGAGCAAAGGGCGATTGGCAGCTATTCGCCGCAGCATCCCTTTCGTATTTTATATGTTTCTCCCGTGGACGTATACAAACATCAGTGGCATGTAGCTGACGCTGTCGCAAGGCTTAATGATTCAGGTTTCCCCATCAAGCTCGATCTGATTGGCTCCGCTTATGCGCCGGCGCTGAAACATCTGCACCAAGTAATGAGCCGTCTTGACCCTGAGGGGAAATTTATTTGCCGCCATGGATTTTCTCCACATTCCGAGATATTCTGCCAATATCACAAGGCCGATGTTTTTGTTTTTGCATCAACTTGCGAGACATTCGGTATGGTTATCACCGAGGCAATGGCGGCTGGTTTACCGATTGCGTGTTCGAATCGTGGCCCAATGCCCGAGGTGTTAGGTGATGCCGGGGTATACTTCGATCCTGAAAAGCCGGCGGAGATTGTAGAAGCTATCAGAAAGCTGATCGAAGACCCTATTCTACGCGCAGAGAAAGCCGAGGCAGCCTTTGAACGCGCTAAGGAGTTTACATGGGAGCGTTGCGCCGATGAAACCTTTCGTTTTCTTGCTGAGTGCTCTCTATGACTTTCAATATGCATCCATCTTATACGCAATAGCGGATTTTTAACTTTGCACATATTACTCGTCACGCAGTACTTCTGGCCGGAAGAATTCCGAATTAATGAACTGGCAGTGATGATGGCCGGAAGCGGGCATCAGATCACCGCTTTAACGGGTATCCCTAATTATCCCGGAGGTAAATTTTTTCAAGGATATGGCTTCACGCGGCAGAAAGTACAGAATTATAAAGGGCTTAAGGTTGTTCGTGTGCCCTTGATTCCCAGAGGCAAAGGGGGAAGTATCCGATTGGTATTGAATTATTTCTCTTTCGCATTCATGGCGAGCTTGCTGGGTCCGATAAAATGTCGCGATGCTTATGATGTAATCTTTGTTTATCAACTATCCCCGATTACAGTGGCTTTACCTGGCATTGTAATGAAGAAAATAAAATCGGCACCCATCATAATGTGGGTTCAAGACCTCTGGCCTGAAAGCCTTTCTGCAACAGGCGCGATCCATTCCAAATCCATTATGAAAGCGGTGGAAATGCTGGTGCGGTTTATTTATTCTCAGTGTGATCGCATCCTGGTGCAATCCAGGTCCTTTATTGATGCTATTGTGCAGACAGGTGTCGCTCGTTCAAAAATAGAATATTTCCCAAATAGTGCAGAGGCAATCTTCGATACTGCCGCAGAATGTTCAGGATCGATGGGAAATGTTGAATTTCCTGAAGGCTTTTGTGTGATGTTTGCTGGTAATATCGGTGCTGCACAGGATTTTAAAACGATCATGAGTGCGGCAGAACTTCTGAAAGGGCACCAAGACATTCATTGGATGATCGTCGGAGATGGTCGCATGCTTCCATGGGTGCGGGAGCAGGTTCAAATCAGGGAGTTGGAGAAAACAGTCCATTTGTTAGGGCGACATCCGCTTGCGGCCATGCCTGCTTTTTTTGCCAGGGCAGATGTTATGCTGGTTACTCTTAAAAAAGAACCTATCTTTGCACTGACTATCCCTGGGAAAGTGCAGTCCTATCTGGCATGTTCGCGACCTATTATTGCAGCCCTTGACGGCGAAGGCGCCCGTGTGGTCGAAGAGGCTGGCGCCGGTTTGACTTGCCCGGCGGAAGATCCAGAGTCACTTGCCAAAACCGTCCTGAAGATATCCAGCATGACGGCTGATGATCGTGTAAAAATGGCACTGCGAGGGAGGGTTTATTTTGAAAGGAATTTTGAATCCTGTATGCTCCTGGATCGTCTGGATGGCTGGCTTTCAGAATTAGTCGGGGGGAAACAGTAAGTATGCGCCTCGTTATCTTAGGTGGGACAGGTATGCTTGGTCATACATTGTGGGAGTGTCTTTCTCGGCGTTTTCCCGATACATATACCACCATTCGCAAAGGTATCAGGGATTATGGAGATGACCGTCTGTTTGGGAGCGACCGGGTTATCGAGCACATTGATGTCATGGATTTTCGGCTGCTTGAGGGTGCATTAAGGGTTATCAAGCCGGATGTTATCCTGAATTGCATTGGAATCACGAAAAGGCGAGAAGACCCGAAAAATCCCATCACAAGTATCGTCTTGAATGCCATGCTCCCGCATAAACTGGCCAAACTGGCGGTAGATTTGAAGGCGAAACTCATTCACTTCAGCACGGATTGTGTGTTTGATGGAAGGACAGGTCATTATTCGGATGATGCCCCGACAAACGCTACGGATCTTTACGGGCGCACCAAGGCTTTAGGCGAGTTCACAGGAAATAACGTTCTTACGTTGAGATCTTCCTTTATTGGGAAGGAACTGCGCGAAGGTACTGAACTTCTGGAGTGGTTTCTGTCTCAGAAAAAGGCTATACGCGGTTTCAAAAACGCAATCTACACGGGGCTGACGACTCTGGAAATATGTCGTGTGATCGAGAAATTGCTATTGCATTATCCCGACGCTTCTGGGCTTTACAATGTATCCAGTGAACCGATAAATAAATTCGATCTATTAAAGCTGATTGGCGAGAAAATGCATCGGAGCGTCGAGATTATACCGGACGAATCATTTCATTGCGATCGGAGCGTCGATTCCGCAAGGTTCCGTAGAGATTTTGGTTACACACCTCCGACATGGACGAAAATGGTGGAGGAATTAAGTCAGGAATATAGGGGTGAATCATGATCATTGAAGGAAAAACGATACTTGTTACCGGTGGAACGGGTTCAATGGGTAAGACGCTTGTACGCCGTATGCTGACCGGCGAACAAGGAACGCCGAAGAAGATCATCGTCCTGTCAAGAGATGAAGCAAAACAACATGATATGCGGATGGCGTATCTGCATAAATTGGTCGCCACCGAGGAAGTGATCTACCGGAATTTCATGAATGTCCTGGAATTTCGGATTGGCGATGTACGGAACTATGCGGATGTTTGTTCCACGGTAAAAAATGCGGATATTGTAATCAATGCCGCTGCGCTGAAACAGGTGCCGGCATGCGAATACTTCCCAGTTCAGGCGGTCATGACAAATTGCATGGGGCCAGCCAATATAGTACGCGCCATTGAGGAAAACGGATATCCAGTCAAGACTGTGGTGGCCATCAGCACCGATAAGGCATGCAAACCGATCAATGTCATGGGGATGACAAAATCCATTCAGGAAAGAATCATTACTACTGCGAATATACTGAACCCACAAACCCGGTTTATTTGTGTCCGTTATGGAAACGTATTGGCATCAAGAGGTTCTGTCATTCCTCTTTTTCATGGTCAGATCAGGAACGGTGGCCCGGTTACGATCACCGTGCCGGAGATGACCCGTTTCCTCCTCAGCCTTGATCAGGCAGTAGATACCGTATTTGCTGCCCTCCGCGAAGCCAGAAGGGGTGAGACATATGTCCCCAATGCACCTGCGACCAGCATCATCAATATTGCGCAAGCTTTGATCGGTAATCGGCCCGTTGAAATAAAGGTGACGGGTATCCGACCGGGAGAAAAGATTGATGAAATAATGGTTTCGGAAGAAGAAGCCTATCATTGCGTAAAACGAGGAGATTATTATGCTATTCTCCCCATGCTGCCGGAACTACACGTAGAGGAAGAACCGGTAATAAAAGCACTGGGAAAGGAGTTCAGCTCTGCGGATAAAGTCCTCGATTTAGATCAAACTATTGAATTGTTGAAAAGAAATAAGTTGATGATTGATGATGGTGATCTGGCGCAAGGTGAAGAACTGTTGCGTTAGAAGTCATCTTGTTATCAAGCAAATTGGAGAAAAGAGATTATGTCAACAAAGGTTATGACTATTGTGGGTACTCGCCCCGAAATCATAAAGCTCTGCCGGGTTATGAGCGAGCTGGATATCCATACGGAACATATCCTGGTGCATACAGGCCAGAATTACGATTATGAACTGAACGAAATTTTTTTCCGGGATCTTGGCATCCGGAAACCGGATCATTTTTTGAATGCTGCAGGCCAGACGGTGGCCCAGACCATCGGGAACGTAATTGCTCGATCCGATGGAATGATGGACCAGGTTAAACCTGATGCCGTTTTGTTGTATGGAGACACAAACAGTTGTCTGTCCGTGATTTCGGCGAAGCGGCGTAAAATACCCGTCTTTCACATGGAGGCAGGCAATCGAAGCTTCGACCAGCGCGTCCCGGAGGAAATAAACCGCAAGATTGTTGACCACCTGAGTGACATCAACATGCCGTTAACGGAACATGCCCGACGTTACTTGCTGGCAGAGGGGCTGCGGCCGGAAACCGTCATCAAGACGGGGTCACCCATGAAAGAAGTTCTTTCCTACTACATGCCTCAAATCGAAGGTTCTGATGTACTTGAGAGGCTCCAGGTCCAACCGGGAAAATATTTCGTTGTCAGTACGCACCGTGAAGAAAATGTTGACAATGAGGACAACTTCCGAAACCTGTTGGCATCGTTGCAACACATCACAAAGCATTACGGAATGCCGCTGATCGTCTCCACGCATCCCCGGACACGAAAGAAGCTCGAAGAAATGCATATTAACGATTCGGATCCCCTGATCCGTTTTTTAAAACCCCTGGGGTTTTTTGATTATGTGAAACTCCAGATGCATGCCTTCTGCGTTGTCTCTGATAGCGGCACCATTACAGAGGAATCATCCATCCTTAACTTTCCAGCAGTGACGATCCGCCAGGCGCATGAGCGGCCAGAGGGGATGGACGAAGGTACCCTTATTATGTGCGGACTTGAGGCGGAGAAGGTCATGGAATCCATCAATGTTGTGACCGCTCAATATTCGAAAGATAAGAGGCAATTCAGGCTGGTTCAGGATTACGATGTGGAAAATGTATCGAAGAAAGTGCTGCGCATCATCTTGAGTTATACCGATTATATCAATCGGGTAGTTTGGAAGAAGTATTAAGGATTATAATCCTTTGTTTCTGTATTGAATATGTCATTTCAAAATTAAAACGATCGGATCAGTTTGTCGGACAAAAATAAATTTGCTCTCGTTACCGGCGCCACAGGTGCGGTTGGCCCGCGTGTTGTTCATGCTTTGGATCAGGCAGCCGGATCCGTTCCTTCTCGTTTGATGCACCTACATCGGGCATGTTCCCGCAAAGCGTAGAAGTTTTGATTGGCGGTAAGATCGCATTGTAGGGGACATGATAGAGGAAGTGTAAGGTAATCTCTAAAATAAAGATAATAATCGGTTGTACTATCTCTAAAAAAGAGATATAATTGCCATTATGAAAAATGTAATTTCGCAACTTATTGATGATTTCCATGAACGGAACTTGCCTGAGCTGGTAACCCGGAATAAGGAATTTTCTGAGGTTAGGGGTAAGGCGGATGTCGTTATCGGTATGAGGCGAGCGGGTAAGACCTGGTTTTGTTATCAGAAAATAAAAGAACTGATTGCCTCGGGAATAAAAAAAGAGGGGATCCTCTATCTTAACTTTGAAGATGATCGGTTGCTGGAGTTTACCGTTAATCATTTTCAGGAAATTCTTGATGTCTATTTCGGGAAATATCCAGAACATCGCAATGGCCGGTGCTATTTTTTCTTTGATGAGATACAGAGAATTGATCAATGGGAAATGTTCATAAGGCGCTTGCTTGATACGGAAAATATTCAAATTTTTATTACCGGCTCATCTTCAAAGTTACTTGGCTCGGAAATAGCCACCAGTTTACGGGGGCGATCTCTCGCGATAGAAATATTTCCCTTCAGCTTTGAGGAATTTTTGAAATTTCACGGGCTTTTTTCCGGCAGTCCAAAAACATTTGGCCTGAACACGGCCTCCTTATTGCGCAAGGCGGCAAAAGATTATTTTGAAGTCGGAGGCTTCCCGGAAGTACAGAAGCTGGATCGCAATCTTCGCATTGAGGTATTGCAAGGTTATATTGACTCTGTATTGCTGAAAGACATCATCGAGCGCCATAAAGTCAGCAATATTCTGGTGCTTAAACATCTTGTCCGCCATATTATGAATTCTTCCGGCGGGCAATTCAGTGTTAACAAATTCTTCAATACCATGAAAAGCATGGCAATCAAATGTACCAAGAACAGCCTGTATGAATATCTTGATCATTTGACAGATGCTTTTTTATTTTACAAAGTTCCCATTCATAGCCGTTCTGAAAAATCAAGGCTGATCAATCCGGCTAAAATCTACACCATTGATACCGGCCTTTTGAACGCCATGACCTTTCGTAATTCTCATAATTACGGTCAGTTACTGGAAACCATGGTCTTTATGCACCTGCGTCGCGGGGGGTATGACGCGGAATATGTCAATACAAAAGACGGGCATGAAGCCGATTTCTTTGCGCGGCACAGAATTTCAGGCGAGACGCAACTGATCCAGGTATGCTGGGAGATGTCGGATAAAAAGACCTTTGAAAGAGAACTCTTGGGATTGAAAAGCGCAATGGATGAACTTTCACTCTCCACAGGTACAATAGTAACATGGGATGACGAAACCGACATAGAGAATAGAATAAAAGTAATTCCCGTCTGGAAATGGCTTTTAATTTAGCAGCGTTTGCTTCGTGAAAAGTAAAATGAGCAAGGTATGAGAGCTTTGAGTCAAGTGGATACCCCAGAAAATAAAATTGTTCTCGTCACCGGCGCTACCGGGGCTGTTGGTCCGCGTGTCGTTCATGCTTTGGATCAAGCAGGGTTCCGGATCCGTTCCTTCTCGTTCGATGCTCCTGCATCGGGCATGTTCCCGCAAAGCGTAGAAGTTTTGATTGGCGATGTCGCTGATCAAGTGGCGGTCCAATCTGCGATGCAAGGCGTGGATGCAGTCGTTCATATGGCGGCGCTGCTGCACATTGTCAATCCGCCGCCTGAATTACGTGAAAAATACGAGCGCGTAAATATTGGTGGAACAGCGACGGTAGTTGACGCTACAATCAAGGCGGGTGTGAAGCGCGTTGTCTTGTTCAGCCGAACAGATTGTCTTGAATGCGAGGAGCGCTGACGGGGAAAAACAAGTGCTGAGTGCTGAGTGCTGAGGACTGAGTGAAGACAATCGCAAGTTCTCGGCCATGCCATTTCGGTAGCCATTCCGAAAAAGTCTTGACTTTTCCGGAATGCAGGATAAAATGGCCGCCATGAAGAGATACCTAGAAGAATACATTCAGAAGGATCTTAAAAGAAAAATAGTCCTGCTTACCGGCCCGAGACAGGCCGGCAAGACGACCCTGGCAAAGATGCTCAGTCATAATTTCGATTATTTCAATTATGATTATGCCGAACACCGCCTGAGCCTGCTGGATAAGTCATGGGATCGCTCCAAAGATCTGGTGATTTTTGACGAGCTCCACAAACTCAAGAACTGGAAATCATGGCTGAAGGGCATCTACGATACCGAAAGTATCCCGCCTTCCCTGGTGGTGACCGGAAGCGCAAAACTGGATATCTTTAAAAAAGCAGGCGATTCCCTGGCGGGAAGGTTTTTTGAGTTCCGGCTCCACCCCCTTGATCTGAAGGAAATTAAAAGTGTGACGGGGCCTGATAAACTGGAGGAAAAACTTGACAGGCTTTTAAGGATCGGCGGATTTCCTGAGCCCTTTCTGGAAAGCGATGAGTCCTATTACAATCGCTGGAAAAGAAGTCATCTGGACATCATTCTGAAGCAGGACTTGATCGATCTGGAAAATGTGCAGCAGATAACTTCGATTGAAACACTCATCCAGCTTCTGAGGAGAAAGATTGGCAGTCCGATATCATACAGCTCCTTAGCCGAGGATCTTCAGTGTTCGGACAAGACCGTCAAGAGATGGCTGACTATTCTGGAAACACTCTATGTCGTTTTCAAGGTGCCCCCTTTCCATCGCAACATTTCCCGGTCCATTCTCAAGGCGCCCAAATACTATTTTTACGATACCGGTCAGGCGCCCGATGAGGCGGGAATGAAGCTGGAAAATCTTGTCGCCTGTGCTTTGCTGAAAGAAATGCATTTCCGCGAGGATTGCCGCGGTGAACGGTGGGCCGTTTATTACCTCAAAAACAAGGACGGCAGGGAGATTGATTTCTTTCTCACAAAGGAAGAGAAGCCTGCACTAATGATCGGGGTTAAATGGAGCGATGCGGAACGGAGTTCGAATTTTTCTTTATTCGAGAAATATCTGGCAGGCGCAAAAAAAATCCAGATTGTGAAGGAACTCAAAAGGGGAAAAACCTATCCGGACGGCGTCGAAATCCGCACCGCTGAAAACTGGTTGTCCGAAATGCCATTATGAAGAATACGGCCGCTAAAAGCAGATTGTCCGCCGATGAAATTGCTGAAAAGGCAATGGCCGGGGGTAGACGTGTCCCGGTATTTTTCAAACAAAGGCGAGATGAAGCCGGCAATCCAGCGGGTCAATGTTGATTTCAGCGTTGATATGCTCAATGAGCTGGATGCCCTTGCAAGGGAATTAAATGTGAGCCGCCAGGCGATTATAAAAACATATCTGCGACATTCCCTTGACCAGCATTCTCTTGCGAAACAATAATTAGTTTTACAGGACAATAAGCGGTGCGTCCCCAGTTGAGGAATTTTTGGGTACACTGGGTATTGAGCAGGAGGTGAACTAATTATGGATGATCTGGAAAAATATATCGCCAAGCGGAAAAAACGAAGTGCGGTCTTTGCACAGGATTTTGATGCCGGCTATGAAGAGTTCAAGATTGGTATCGTACTTCGGCAGGCGCGGGAGCAGGCCGGTATGACTCAGGAAGAACTGGCGCAGAAACTTCAGACCAGAAAGTTGGCTATATCCAGGATAGAAAATCATGCCGATGATATACGACTTTCCACGCTTCGCTGCATGGCAAAAGCCTTGGGCAAGCAACTTGTTGTCCATCTTGCCTGAGGGTCAGGAAGATAGAGTAAATTTGTCAGATAAAAATAAAGTTGTTCTCGTTACTGGGGCGTCGGGTGCGGTAGGCCCGCGTGTAGTCCACGCTTTGGATCAAGCAGGTTTCCGGATCCGTTCCTTCTCGTTCGATGCTCCTGCATCGGGCATGTTCCCGCAAAGTGTAGAAGTTTTAATCGGCGATGTGACTGATCAAGTGGCGGTTCAATCTGCTATGCAAGGCGTGGATGCAGTCGTTCATATGGCGGCGCTCTTGCACATTGTCAATCCGCCGCCTCAATTGCGTGAAGAATACGAGCGCGTCAATATTGGCGGAACCGCGACGGTAGTTGAGGCTGCAATTAAGGCGGGTGTAAAGCGCGTTGTCTTGTTTAGTACGATTGCGGTGTATGGGCCTTCAGATGGTCGCGTACTCAATGAGATGTCGCCAACCCATCCTGATACTTTTTATGCTCAGACCAAATGCGCTGCCGAACAGATTGTCTTGAATGCGAAAGGCGCCAACGGTCAACCGTTAGGCGCCGTTTTGCGTTTGGGGGCGGTTTATGGGTCGCGGATTAAGGGGAATTATGAACGGTTGACGCGGGCGTTGGCGGGTAATAGGGGGGCACAACACCTATTGCACGGTAATCTGGGGACACGAAATGGGGGAGACGGAGGCAAGACCGAAAATGAGGGTACACGATCCCAATTTCTTACGAAATTGGGTCAAGCCCCCTCCCCCACATTTCCTTCGGGTCATGTTCCCCATTTTCCGTTTGTCCCTGTTGGAAATGGGCTTAATCGGCGGACGCTGGTTTATGATAAGGACGTTGGTCGTGCGGCGGTGCTGGCTGTTTCTCATCCCGCTGCGGCGGGTCGGGTATTCAACGTCACGGATGGCGGGTTTCATACCTTGAATGAAATTATTGGGTCCATCTGCTCTGCCCTTGGCCGTAAACCGCCCCGGTTGTCATTGCCTGTGGGGCCGATACGGGTGGTGGCGGGATTAATTGAAACGGGGTATCGCGTCATGGGAATTATGGCCGGTAATCTGGGGACACGATCCCAATTTCTGGCGAAATTGGGATCGTGTCCCCAGATTACCGGGTCATGTCCCCTTATTACCCCCGGTTACACGGGCGATCATTGACAAATACACAGAAGATATTGCCGTTGACGGTAGCCTCATTCAAAGGGAGCTTGGTTTTGTGCCTCAGTATGATTTAAAGACTGGGTGGGCAGAAACGATCAGGGAAAGACAAGTGCTGAGGACTGAGTGAAAAGGATATTTGATATAACCCTATCTTTTTGTTTGGGTGTGGTTTTGTTGGTTGCCATCCTCGTGATCGCGGTTTTGATCCGGCTGACTTCCAGGGGGCCTGCGTTGTACTGGTCCGATCGGGTGGGTATTGGCAACAAGATTTTCAAGATGCCGAAATTCAGGACGATGCGGAGCGATACACCTGCGGTTGCGACGCACCTGTTATCTAATCCCGATGAATATCTGACACCGATAGGCCCCTGTCTACGGAAATGGAGCGTGGATGAACTGCCGCAATTGTGGAGTGTTTTGAAGGGGGATATGAGTTTTGTGGGGCCTCGGCCGGCGTTGTTCAATCAAGATGATCTTATTGCCTTGCGGACGGAACGCGGGGTTCATCGCTTGATTCCGGGGATTACGGGATGGGCGCAGATTAATGGCCGGGACGATATTCCGATTCCGAAAAAGGTGGAATTTGACGCATATTACCTGCTGCATCGTTCTTTTCTCCTGGATATTAAAATTATTCTTCTGACGATATTCAAGGTCGTGAGGCGGGAAGGGGTGCTTCACTAAGGAAAAGGGGCCTGTTCCCGAATACACCCCCCAATAATAAAGGTTGATTTAAGGATCATCTGTGTATATACTAAAAGTATAGATGATGTTTGGAGGTGATAAGATGGAAACGGCAAAGTTATTTCAGAATGGGAGTTCTCAAGCGGTAAGGCTGCCCAAGGAATTCAGAATCCCTGGAAATGAGGTGAAGATATTCAAAAAAGGCAACCATGTTATACTGGAGCCCATAGAAACGACATGGGACCCGTTGTTTGAATCGCTCAGTGAATTTCCGGAAGATTTTATGAAAGATGGTCGTAATCAACCGGGCATGCAAAAAAGAGATTCTTTCTAATGCGCTATCTGCTTGATACCAATATTTGCATCTACCTCATCAAGAAACACTCACCCGAGATTCTTGAGCGATTCCGGGAACATCCACCACAGGATGTTGCAATTTCCACAATCACCCTCTTTGAGCTTCAATACCGGGTTGAAAAAAGTCAATACAGACAACGTTCAGAGGATGCCCTTGACAAATTCCTTCGGCCATTGAACATTATTGACCTGGATCGTTCCGCTGCTATTGAAGCCGCAGCTATTCGTGCCCAACTTGAAAAGAAAGGGATATCAATAGGCCCTTATGATCTTCTAATAGCAGGTCTTGCCCGATCACGAAACATGACATTGGTGACCAACAACACCAAAGAATTTGAAGGAGTCGTTGACCTGCATCTGGAAAACTGGTCTTAATTAGAGTGATGGGGGTCAGGTCTTGCATTTTAGCGTTCCAACAGTTTCTAGTTTTCAGTTCTAAGTTTTGAGTTAAAAGAGATTTCAAGACCTGACCCCCAATTTCCTTCCCCCAGCAAAACGCTGAAATTCAAGGCCCCCGATAATGATGTTCATTCTTAAGAAGCTGGTCAGCCGGTTTTTCTTTCCCCTGGCATTGGTTATAGAACTTCTCCTCCTGGGGGCTTTTCTTAAAAAAAGAAGAAGGTCGGTTATTTTAGCAGGAGTTGCAATTCTTTACCTCTGCTCTTTTG
Source organism: Deltaproteobacteria bacterium (assembly GCA_026388415.1). Classification (NCBI taxonomy): domain Bacteria; kingdom Pseudomonadati; phylum Myxococcota; class Myxococcia; species Deltaproteobacteria bacterium. The sequence goes on from JAPLJV010000025.1 coordinate 40,583, forward strand.
GTCCTGTTGGTTACTTGATTTTGCGCCCGCTGGAAAGCCAATATCAACCCATTTCATCGTTGAATTTGAATAAAGAGGTGCGATGGATTGTGGTGCTTGGTGGCGGCTCCAGGGCAGATAAGACTCTCACTCCGGAAGATCGGTTGGGTGATGCCACTTTAAAACGTTTACTGGAAGGGGTGCGGCTCAGTCGCCTCCTTCCTCAGTCGCGGTTGGTTCTTTCTGGTGGGGATTATCAGGGAATCTCTCCGGACGCCCTGATCATGCAGCAGGTTGCCCTTGATCAGGGTGTGCCCCGGGATAAAATAATGTTAGAGACGGCTTCCTGGGACACCACGGATCAGGCCAAATTTTTGCGGGCTCGTTTGGGGCAAGCCCCCTTCTATCTGGTTACTTCCGCCAGCCATATGACACGTGCGATGAGGATGTTCAGGCGCTCAGGCACGCAACCTATTGCGGCCCCGACAGATTTTCGGGCTGTATGGGCGCCTTTTCAAGTTACTGACTTTTTCCCTCAGGCCGGGACTTTGGTCAATACGGAAAGGGCCTTTTATGAGTATCTCGGACTTTGTTGGGGGTTGATAAGAGGACAAATATAAAGTTTTTTGTTCTGAGTTCTGAGTTGCTCTTTGCTGGTTCGGGCTTGCAGCCTGAACCATTTGTTAACGTTTTGGTTCAACCTGCAAGACCTGAATTTTGTCATTTCGAGGAACCTATGCGACGAGAAATCCCGGCGATTACGCACCGTTAAAGATTTCTCCCTGCGATCGAAATGACAGAAAACGAAATTTAATGTTCACAGTTGGCAATTATTCAAGGCTCTCCATGTGTGCAGCTGCAATATCCCTGGATAAGCAAGAATCACTCAGCAAATTATCTGATGATGAATTTCAGGCACTATTACTTGAAGGCGTCTCCAGAACATTTGCGATGACCATTCCGGAGTTACCGAAAAAGTTATACGGCGCGGTAGCCGGCGCCTATTTGTTATGCCGCATTGTTGACACCATAGAAGATGAAGTTTCTCTATCCCTTGAACAAAAGCAACATTTTTGCTCAGAGTTTATTCATATAGTAAAAACCGGGGCAAATTCCGAACCGTTTGCCTTGGAACTGGCGCCGCTGCTTTCCGGGCAAACCATTCCCGCTGAGCACACCTTGATTCAAGTATTGCCGCGGGTTGTTAAAATCATTCATAAATTAGATCCCGATCAAATTGAGGCACTGGCTTCCTGCATAGAAACCATGGCGGAAGGTATGTCAATATTTCAGGCGATGGATCTGCATGGCGGCCTGGCAACACTCGCCGATATGGACAGATACTGTTATCATGTTGCGGGCTGCGTGGGAGAAATGCTGACCAAGCTCTTTTGCCACTACTCACCGGAAATCGCCCAGCACAAAGATGAACTGCTGAGCCTGTCGGCTTCTTTTGGTCAGGGACTGCAAATGACGAATATATTAAAAGATATCGGTGATGATGCCGCGCGTGGCGTTTGCTGGTTGCCGCAGGGTATTTTTACGGAAACAGGTTTCGATCTTAAAAACCTGACCGCGGAAACCAATGATGAAAACTTCCGCAAAGGCTTGGAACACCTGATCAGCATTGCTCATAATCATTTGCATAACGCGCTGAAGTACACGCAGTTGCTGCCAACCCATGAAACCGGTATCCGTAACTTCTGCCTCTGGTCTTTAGGGATGGCCGTTTTAACCTTAAAAAAAATCAAGGCCGCCATTCATGGTTCGACAAGCTTACCACGAACGGCCACGCGAAGTCTTGATTTCACCAGTTCCGATCAAGTCAAAATCACCCGCAACAGCGTTAAAGCGATTATTCTTGCCACCCGCTTAACCGGACGCAGCAACACCTTGCTTACCTTACTTTTCAATTTGACTAGTCGTAAACTCAAAACGCCTGACTGGGCGTATTCAATGCAGTCAGCAAAAGCCAGGTAATTAGATGGACATCTATACCTGCCACCGGAGAAAAGGTCTTTTTTTAACTTTTGCAATTACCTCATGTGTGTTATAGTACCACGAAAGTAAAAAAACAGGAGGGCGGTTAGTATGAAAAAAATATCTCTTTTTGTAATACTCTCACTGATCTTAATCCCGTTCCTTGCTATCTCTGCTCCCAGGGATACACTCAAAACTGTGACCGATCACATCATTTCAAGCTGGGCCATAAAAGTTCTTGCTATGAACGGGATAGCACCGGACAAAGTTGAAAAAGGTGTCTCCTTCCTTTTAAGGGATCAAAAACCTGATGGAAGCTGGAATAACAACACAGCTAACGCAGCCTTCGTAATCCTGGGGCTCAAGCAGACGGGAAAAGGCGAAGAGGCAATCAAGAAGGCTGTTGAATACTTAAGAGAAGTTCAAGATGATGCCGGAGGATTCAAAAGGATAGGCAAGGAAGGCGCTCCGTTAACGATATATACCGCAGTCGCATTGTGTGCGTTAAAAGAGGCAGGATACGGGACAAAAGACCCGATGGTCAAGAAAGCAGTTGACTGGTTAATGGGCTGTCAGAATGCTGACGGCGGCTATGGCATGCCCAAAGGCACACCATCGCTTGCACCAAGCACTGCCTGGGTGGTCAGGGCGCTCTTGGCTCAGGGCATGGCTCCCTCAACACCATTCATCCAGGATGCCGTCAGTTGGTTATTAAAAACCCAAAAACCGACGGGAGGCTTTTCTGCGGTTCCACCTGCACCTGAAGACCCGGAAATTACGGCCTATGCGATTATGGCCTTAAGTAGGCTAAAAGACCAAACAGTTCCAATAAATAAGGCGGCGGAATACCTTGCCAAGGTTCAGCAAGCTGATGGCGCCTATATAAGCGCGGCGCCGATGCAGTTCAACAAAGTGCCAAAAAAGAACACGCAGTCCACGTGTTTTGTGGGGTGGGCGCTGTCGGAATTGAAGTAGAAATCCGCAACCCATAATGGGCTTTATCGCCGGTAAAATTGCTCAGTAGCGAAGTTTATCCAAAGCAAGATCAAACGTTTCTGCTGATTTACAGAACAGGATCTCGTACAGTTTGGGCCTGGCCGTGGTGAGGATTACGCGGCCGCCGAAACCCGCCGCCTTCTTCAGGGCGGCGGTTCTGTTTTTTACACTTATCCGCGGGTCGCCGATCTCCCCGATGCGGTACACGATCCGGGAAAAAGGCCGGGAGAGCCCCCGGGCGTCAAACGCCCCTCCCGTGTGGTACAGATCGGCGACGTCATGGGCGGAGACGCGCGGTGGGGGCGAACCGTCCGGGGTGGAGAAGGTGACCCGGTCCTGGATCAGAAGGCCGTTCCGGGCAAAAAAACCTTCCGTCACGTGGAGACCGAACTGGGAATTCCGCCAGGTGAGGGTCACCGGTTCGCCGTCCGGCGCCACCACGGAGAGAATCTTCTTCCCCCTGCCCTCCTCTGTCAGCTCGATCCGTGTGTAACCCGCAGGTGTGACCTGCGACAGAAGCCCCAAGCCAAGAAGCGAGAGAGAAAGCAGGGTGACGATCGTTATCTTGCGGCGCATTTCACCTCGCGAGCGGACGGTCTATTTCAGCACGCCCTTTTCCTTGAAGAACTTCTGGGCGCCTGGGTGCAAATACTTGAGCGCATCCGGGGTGACCTGCCCGACTGCCATGGCCGGCGTCAGCACCGTGGCACCCTTCCAGACCGCCGCGAGTTCAGCCTTATTGTCGAAGATCGCCTTCAGAATCTGGTAGAGCCGCTCCGCCGGGAAGGTGTCCATCGTCTGGAGAACGGCCGTGATGCCGAGCGCCTCGATGTCGCGCTCCACGCCGTTGTAGCAGCCCTTGGCAAACACGGTCTTGTGGAAAACACCAGGGTTCCCCTTCATGATCTTGTCCGCCGCCTCTCCTGCCACAGGCACCAGTACCATTTTGACACCGGGAGTGGAGGCCATGTCAATGATGGAGCCAGTCGGGACGGCGCCGCTCCAGAAGAAGGCGTCAATCTTGCCGTCCTTCAGCGCCGCCACGGACTCACCGGCCCCGAGTTTCTCCTTCTTGATGTCCTTGTTCCAGTCAAAGCCAAGCGCCTTGAGGACGTAGTCGGCCTGCTCCTCCGTGCCGCTGTTCGGGGCGCCGACGGAGACGCGCTTGCCCTTGAGCTGCATCACGTTCGTGATGCCGGTAGCGCTCGTGGTTACGATATGGAGCGGCTGCTCGTAGAATCCCATCACCAGCCGGATATTGTGCTTGGTCGGGATGCCGGGAACCTTGCCGTTGTTCGCCCAACCGAGGTGATAGTCATAGGCGAAGGCCATGCCAGCCTTGCCGGCGCCCAGGAGTTTCATGTTGTCTATCGCGGCCGTGGTGGCCTCCGAGGTCGCCTCGGTGTTCGGGACGTACTTGCCAATTACGCCGCCGATTGCTCCACCCAGCGGATACCAGACGCCGCCGGTGCCGCCGGTGACGATGCTGAAGGAAAGCTTCTCCTGTTTGGACTGCTCGGCGTACACGCCTGCCGTGATGAACAGCGACACGGCAATAAAGAGCACCACACATGCAAATGATTTCACTTTTCGAACATTCATGATCCACCTCCTGAAATTATGAAATAAAGATACCGTGATCCTAAGGACCTTACATATCCAACCCTGCGCACTGCGAAAACCTTGAAACCGTCGGGGGCTTAGTTCTCACCCTTACATTTACGCTCAGACCGAGGCCTCGCTTTTCCGCACGGGGCCGCGCGTCGCCCGCAGATGATGCATGATCATCAGGATGCCAGCCAAAAGCGGCGCCAGCCCCGGGATGGACCAGCCAACGGGGGCAATTACCATGGCTAAGGCCACGATGATCAGCAGCACCCGCTCGACCATGGGGAATTTCCGGCGCAGGTAGCCGATGATGCCCAGAGAGACGAAGAACAGGGAACAAACGCTTGTCACCATGGCCAGCAGAAAATCGGGCCAGTTTCCCCCCAGGATGAGGAGGCTGTAACCGACGGTGGTCGTCGAAAAGTAGAAGGGCACAAGAAAGGCCGGCAGGGAATACTTCCAGGCCTGCATCATCGAGCCGAAAGGGTTCCCTCCCGTGATGGCCGCCGCCGCGCAGGGGGAGAGGCCGACCGGCGGGGAGACCTCGGAAAGGACGGCAAAGTAGAAGGCGAGCAGGTGCGCCACATGCATCGGGATACCGAGCTTGACCAAGGCCGGCGCGACCATGACGACAGTCATGATGTAGGTCGCAGTGATCGGCAGGGAGAGGCCGATCAGCATGGAGGCGATCATGGCCAGGACCAGGGCGGCGAGCACCGAGCCGCCGCTCACGGACATGATGATGGAGGAAATCTTGAGCCCGAGCCCCGTCAGTGTGAAGGTGCCGACGATCAGGCCCGCGGCAGCCAGGAGCACTGCGACCGGAAGCACGTTCTTCGCCCCTTCGATAATCGCCACGATTATCTTGCGGGGGGTCAGCCATTCATCCCGGTCCCGGCTCAGAAAACTCGTCAGAATCGTCGCCGCGATTGCGCCGAGCGCCGCGTATTCGGGCGACTTGTTCCAGAAAACCAGCAGCGCCACCAGAACTACAATTGACAGCAGGTGATATCCCTTCGAGCGCATCACCTGCCGGACGGTCTTCGCTTCGGCCTCCGGGGGGGCGAAGCTGTATTTGCGGGCCTCCAGCTCCACCATGAACAGCGTGCCGATATAGTAGAGAATCGTGGGAACGGTCACCATGACGACGACATCCCAGAAAGTGACGCCCATAAACTGCATGATGATGAAGGCGGCCGCGCCCATTAGCGGCGGCGAGAGGACCGCCCCGATCCCTCCCGTGGCGATCAGACCGGCGGCCATGTCCGGAGAATAGCCGGCCTTCTTCAGGATCGGCCACATGATCGGCGTGACGGACATGGTGGTCGCCACACCGCTTCCCTGTGGCCCGCCCAGGAGCGCCGACGTGATCACCGCGCCCCGCCCCGCGCTGGCCGATTGCCGTCCCATCGTTGCGAGCGACAGATCCAGCCAGAAGCCGCCGGCGCCCGCCACGTCCATGAAGGTGCCATAGACGACGAAGAGCATCACGAACGACGCGCTGACCGAAAGCGGCACGCCGAAGATCCCCTCCAGCGTCATGTACATGTGGCCGACAATACGGTCGAGGTCATAACTTTTATGGGAAATGATGGCCGGAAAGTAATCCCCGAAATACATGTAGATCAGGAATCCCAATACGACCAGGGTGAAGGTGTTGTCAACAATGCGGCGGGAGATTTCCAGCAACAGGATGATCGCGACGATGCCGAAGAAGATATCCAGCGGTTCCGGAAGCGTAGAGCGGCGGATAAACTGGTCCATGTCAATGAATATGTAAGCGATGGTGGCCACGCCCAAGATGGCCAGGATCAGGTCCAGCCACCTTGTCCAATGGCCTGCGCCCGGCCGGACCGGATAAACCAGAAAGGCCAGGGCGAAAATGAAGGCCATGTGGACCATCCGGAAGGTATAGGTTTCCACAAGGAATATGGCGCCGTATAGCGACCAGCCGACAAAACCGACATAGAGAGCGCCGAGCGCCATAGCCGCTTTCCCCTGCATTTTGCTCATCTTCCGAAGCCTCCGTATTCGATTCTATAATTGAGACGACTGTTCCTGCCGATCAGTCGTTTCATCCGCCGTATGCCAGATATCGTATTTTCTTGGAACGTTCAACCATAATTCAGGAGTAGTGTCAAATGCTCTTTACACCTTCAGGCTTTTGCATTATCTGCTGCCTCATGCTATATGTATGTTTCCCGGCGAAAAATTAACGACCTCGTTAAAAGTTGCATAAATGCCCCGCAGGTCATTCCGGCGGAAGCCGGAATCCAGAAATTTCAATGCGTTACAAGTGCGCTGGACACCGGTTTCCACCGGTGTGACGAGTTTTGCAATTGGCTCTAAGGTAATATGAAAATGCAGGCGGCGAAAGAAAACATCACCATCATCCTGAACAAGCCCAAGTTCGCGGGCAACGTGGGAGCAGTGGCCAGATGTGCGAAAAATATGGGGCTGGAGAAGATTTATGTGGTCGCCGGCGATCATCTTGACCGGGAAGAGATGTGGCCGCAGGCGACTCATGTGGCGGCCGGACTGGTGGCCAATATCCGGTATTGCGGCTGTCTGGATGAGGCCCTGGGCGGCTTTCAATATATCGTGGGCACGACGGCGCGTATCGGCTTTGCCCGCGGACCTGTTGTTACCCCGCGCCAGATGGCGGAAAAGATTGTTGATGTTTCGCAAAATAACAGCGTGGCCCTGCTGTTCGGTGCGGAAGACCGGGGGCTCACCAACGATGAGCTACGCTGGTGTCATCTGCTGGTCAACATTCCCACAGGCGGTTTTACCTCCCTCAATCTTTCCCACGCCGTTATGATCCTCTGTTACGAGATCCTCGTGACCGAAACCGGAGTGGCAGCCTTTACACCTAAATTGGCCACGGCGGCAGAACTGGAGGGCATGTACGACCAGATGGGGGATTTATTGCAGAAAATCGGTTTCCTCAACAAGGAGAACCCGGATTACTGGATGATGCATATCCGCCGGTTCCTTTCCCGGACGCATCTGCAGGCCCGGGAGGTCAAAATTATGCGCGGCATTTGCCGGCAGCTCGTCTGGTATGGGGGTAACAAAAGTAAAAGTGCTTGACTTTCCTCAGGCGTCTCCATATTAAAGCAGCAGAAAGGAGGGAATAACGAAATGATGAAAAATATTTTTTCTTTTACCGGGGCACGGAAAATCGTTTTTGGCAATGGTTCTTTTACCGGTCTGGCACAACATCTGGTTGATCTGCAGGCCAAGCGTCCGCTTGTTGTACTGGATAAAAATTTGGCGGCGGCTGGTTTCAGCGCCAAGGTGGCGCAGGTACTGGAGAGTCCCGGAATGGAGTATTGCCTCTTCGACCAAGTGGAGCCGGAACCGAGGTTGGAGCTGGCCGATGAGGGCGCCAAACTGGCCTTGAAGAAGAAATGCGATGCCGTCATCGGGATCGGCGGGGGTAGCGCGATGGACGTCGCCAAGGCCGTCGCAGTGCTCGCGACCAACAAGGGCAAGGCCGCTGATTATCTGGGATTGAACAAGGTCCCCGGACCGGGCTTGCCTACGATCATGATTCCCACCACGGCCGGCACGGGCAGCGAGGTGACCTTCACCGCCGTCTTCATTCGCAAGAATCTCAAGAAAAAAGAGGGTATGAACAGCCCCTATCTCTATCCCGATCTGGCCCTGCTGGATCCGGAACTTACACTGAGCCTCCCACCGGGGCCGACGGCAACGACGGGCCTCGACGCCCTCTGTCATGCCATCGAGTCCTATACATCAATTAATGCCTCTCCCATGAGCGAGATGATGTCCCTGGAGGCGATCCGCCTGATTTCCGACAACCTGCGCACCTGCGTCCATGAAGGCGGCAACCTGGAGGCCCGCGAGCAGATGCTGCTGGGCAGCCTTTACGCTGGGCTGGGCCTCGCCAACGCCGGTGTGACTGCCGTGCACTCTCTTTCTTATCCCCTGGGTGGGAAGTACGGAATTCCGCACGGTCTGGCCAATACGATCCTGCTTCTCCCCGTCATGGCCTTTAATCTGCCGGCAGCCCTGGAGAAATTTGCAATCATCGCCGAGGTAATGGGCGAGGTGACCGATGATCTGCCCCTGCGTGAAGCGGCCTATCTGGCTCTGGATGCGGTGGAAGCCCTGATCGAAGACTGCGGCATTGAGACTAAACTTGGTGATTTTGACATTGCCGAGGAGGACTTCCCGGAGCTGGCCAAGGTGGCCATGACGATCGCGAGACCGCTCGCAAACAATCCCCGCCAGGTGACCATCGAAAATGCGATCGAAATATACGGAGAAGCGTAAACACATAGAGGAGGGCAAATCATGGCCGGTGCGGAAATGATCGGTAAGGAAGAAATACAAGAGGTAATGGAGGTGCTGGAGACAGGCATCCTCATCAGATATAATTTTGATCAGGAAAGGAAGGGCGTTTTCAAGTGCAAGGAATTCGAGGCGGCCTTTGCCAAATACTGCGGGGCCAAATACGCCCTGGGGGTGACTTCCGGTTCGTCCGCCCTCAAGGTGGCGCTGACGGCCATGGATATCGGTCCCGGCGACGAAGTACTCGTGCCGGCATTTACCTTTCTTGCCACCTATGAGGCGGTCCTGGAGGTGGGGGCTATCCCCGTCATGACCGATATTGATTCCTCGCTGTGTCTGGACCCCGATGACATGCCGAGGAAGATTACCCCTTACACGAAGGCGGTTATTCCCGTCCACATGTGCGGGGCGCCGGCGCGGATTGACCGGATCGTTGAGGTGGCCCGCAAGCACAATCTCCTGGTACTGGAGGATAATGCCCAGGGGTGCGGCGCCAGTTTCCGGGGGAAAAAGCTCGGCACCTTTGGCGATATGGGCATCTTCAGCTTTGATTACGTAAAAACCGTGACTACGGGCGAAGGCGGGATGATTTTGACTGACAACAAGGAACTCGCCGATCGTGCCGATTGGTACCACGATCATGGACACGATCATCAGGCCGCCAACCGGGCGCTCGACGGCCGGACCATCCTCGGCTTCAATTACCGGATGAACGAGATCCAGGGGGCGCTGGGTCTGGCCCAATTGCGGAAACTCGATTATATTGTCGCCGAGCAGCGAAAAAACAAAGAGACGATCAAGGCGGCGCTGCGGTCGGTTAAGGGAGTCAAGTTCCGGGAGATCCCCGACCCCGCTGGCGATACGGCCACCTTTCTGGCCTTCAATCTCCCCTCAGAGGCCGCGACCAAGAATTATCAGCAGGCCCTCCGCGCCCAGGGTTTGGATACGGTCCGCTATAAGGATAATCTCTGGCATTATGTGCCGAATTGGGAACATTTCCTGGCGCGCTCCACGGCCAACTCCAAAAAGTATCCCTTTACCGATCCCACCTATAAGGGGAAGATCGTGTATCGGCGGGAAAATATCCCCCAGGCGGAAGATATCCTGGGCCGGACGCTCGTGATGGCCATCCAGGTAAAGATGTCGGAGGAGCGCATCGCGACGATTAAACAGGCGATCACCAAAGCGGCACAGTCACTGTAGGGTGTGTTAGCGAAGCCCATTCTGCGGGCTCAGGACAGGCGTAACGCACCGAACCACAGCGGGAGAGATACCTCACACATGATAGTCGTAACCGGCGGCGCCGGCTTTATCGGGAGCGCCTTCATCTGGAAGCTGAACAAGGAAGGGATTGACGATATCATTATCGTTGATGAGCTCGGTGAGTCTTATAAATGGCGGAACCTCGTCAAGCGACAGTACGCCGACTACCTCCACAAGGATGATTTCCTGAAGATGATCCTCGCGGAAAAGCTGCCCTTCAATGTGCGGGCGCTGATCCACATGGGGGCCTGCTCGGCCACGACGGAACGGGATGCCGACTACCTGATGGAAAACAACTACCACTATACCTGTCGGCTGGCGGCCTGGGCTATGAAACAGAATGTCCGTTTCATCTATGCCAGTTCGGCGGCGACTTACGGCAACGGCGCCCTGGGTTTTTCCGATGCCGACGACCAGACCAGGACGCTGCAACCCATCAATATGTATGGTTACTCCAAGCAGCTCTTCGACCTCTGGGTGCTGCGCCGGAAGGCGGAACACAAGATCGTGGGGGTGAAATTCTTCAATGTCTTCGGTCCCCAGGAGTACCATAAGGAAGATATGACGAGCGTCGTTTACAAGGCCTTCCACCAGATCCGGGAGCAGGGCAAGGTGCGCCTTTTCAGGTCCCATCGTCCCGATTTCGGTGACGGCGAACAGGTCAGGGATTTCGTTTATGTTAAGGACTGCGTAAATGTCCTGTGGTGGCTCCTGAAGAACCGGGAGGTAAACGGCATCTTCAATCTCGGCACGGGCCGGGCGCGGACCTGGAATGACCTGGTAGCGGCTGTCTTTGCGGCACTTGATATTAAACCGGAGATTGAATATATCGAGATGCCGCCCGCCATCCGCGATCAGTACCAGTACTTTACGGAAGCTAAAATGGACAAGCTGAAACAGGTCGGCTGCCCGCTGCCTTTCGGCACGCTGGAAGCAACTGTCCGGGACTATGTAACCGGCTACCTGCAAAAAGCCGATCCCTATTTGTGATTTCCCAGCATCGAGGTGTATATTCCAGTGAGCGTCGTCTGTATCATCCCCTCACGATACCGTTCCAGCCGGTTTAACGGCAAACCCTTGGCCGATCTCTGCGGCCGGCCCATGATCCAGCACGTCTATGAGCGCGTCATGCAGGCCAAGACGCTATCCTATGCCGCCGTGGCAACTGATGATGAACGGATCTTCGCTGCGGTGGAAAAGTTCGGCGGCCGGGCGGTCATGACCTCGCCTCGGCACCGTTCCGGCACCGACCGGATTGCCGAGGCGGTAGCCGGTCTGAATCTGGCGGCAAACGACATCGTGGTAAATATCCAGGGCGATCAGCCCCTCTTTGAACCCGCCCAGATTGATGAAGTGGCGGCGCCGCTCTTAGCCGATCCCTCCCTCCCGATGGCGACGCTGATCTATAAAATCGTGCGTGAGGAAGAAATCTTCCACCCCCATGCCGTCAAGGTCGTCTTTGACAGCGACTATTTTGCCCTCTATTTTTCCCGCGCCACGATCCCCTATGTGCGAGACAGAGGCATGAAGACCGACTACTACAAGCATCACGGCATTTACGCCTACCGGAAAGCTTTTCTCGATACCTTCACTAATCTACCCGAGGGCAAGCTCGAAAAGCTGGAGGCCCTGGAACAGCTCCGGGCGCTTGAATATGGCTATCGCATCAAGATTGTGATAACGGAGCATGACTCCGTGGAAGTCGACACCCCTGAGGAATTGGCGCGCGTGCGCGACATAATTATGGGAAAAGATCAGGAAAGGAACCTATGAAAACATACGAACAGATAAACGACCGCATTGCATCAGGCAAGGCCGTGGTGATGACGGCCGATGAGATCATGGATTATGTGGACCGGAAAGGGCTTCATGCGGCGGCCGAGGAAGTGGATGTCGTCACGACCGCCACCTTCGGTCCGATGTGTTCCTCCGGCTGCTTCCTGAATTTTGGGCATTCCACGCCGCGGATCCGCATGACTGAGGCCTGGATCGAGGATGTCCTGGTTTACACTGGCTTGGCTGCCGTGGACGTCTATCTGGGGTGCACGCAGCTCCGCCACGCGGACCCGGCCAATATGTATCCTCCCGGTGAATTCAGGTATGGGGGTGGCCACGTCATCGAGGATCTCATTGCGGGAAAGACCCTCCAGCTCTTTGCCCTCTCCTATGGCACCGACTGTTATCCACTGAGGGAGATCCGAACGTATTTCACTATGGACGACTTGAACCAGGCGATCATGGTCAATCCACGCAACTGCTATCAGAATTACAACGTAGCGGTCAACCGGACGGACCGGACGATCTACACCTACATGGGCAAGCTCGAACCCCACCAGAAAAACGGCAATTATTGCTCAGCGGGCCAGTTGTCCCCGTTGCTCAACGACCCCTATTACGAGACCATCGGCGTCGGCACCCGCGTCTGGCTGGCGGGGGCGCACGGGCATGTCCATGCAGAGGGAACGCAGCACGCTGGCGGCGGCGCCAGGACCCCGGAAGGCGTACCGATAGGCGGGGCCGGGACGCTTGGGCTTACCGGTGACATGAAGCAGATGCGCAAGGAATTCGTCCGGGGTGTCAGTTTCATCGGCTACGGTGTCTCACTGGCCCTGGGAATCGGGATTCCGCTTCCCATCCTCAATGAGGAGGTCCTGAAGCGGGCCTGCGTGCGAGACAGGGATATCCTGGCCCCCGTGGTTGACTACGGGGCCGAGTATCCTCAGAACACCACCGGACAGGTCATCGGCCATGTGAACTACGAGCAACTGCGCACCGGTCGCATCGAGCTCGGCGGAAAGACCGTGGATATCGGTTCGCTGTCCTCTTACTACAAGGCATTGGAGGTGGCCAATCTGCTGGCGGACGAGATCAGGCGCGGTGATTTCCTGCTTGCGGCACCCATTGCTTCCCTCCGCAGAGACACAAAAATGAAACCGCTTTTAAGAAGGGAGCCTCCCCGATGAGCAGCGATATAATCACAAAAAAGCTGATGTTCCACTTTCTCCGGTGCGAGTGCGAAAAACCGATCGTCTATCATCTGGTCAAGGACTACAACTTGATCGTCAATATCTTCCGCGCCAAGGTGACCCCGGAAGAGGAGGGCTACCTGGTGCTGGACGTCACCGGCACGGAAGAGGCGATCCAGGACGGCATCGCTTTTGTCAAGACTTTCAACGTGACGGTCAATTACTCCGGCAAGGGGGTCACATGCGACGAAGAGCTCTGTTCCCACTGTGGCTACTGCGTTCCTTACTGTCCCACTGGGGCGCTGACCATCGGTGACGTCGTCACCCGCAAGGTCTCCTACCGGGAATCAGAATGCATCGAGTGCCTGGCATGCGTCCGTATATGTCCCTTTGGGGCTTGCGCCTCGGCATTTTAGGTCTTCATGAACCGCAAGCGGGTTTACAGAACGTTCATCCACAAGGAGGCGGTCTTCCGCATCTGCTGAGAAGCCTTCACTGCCGTCACGCGGGAGATCGTCCGGCAACGGGCTATCCTGGAAGACTATGTCCGGCGGGATCTCATTTTCAGGCATACACTGGAACCGCTCG
>JAPLJV010000026.1 GCA_026388415.1 Deltaproteobacteria bacterium
AGAAATCGGGATCGTGTCCCCGGTTTTCCAGGAAAGAATTTATGCAAAATCATCAGGACATCATAAACCTAATAAAATCAGCGCCCGCCATTGATCCGCCGGAGGATTTCACCCCCAGGGTGATGGCCTCGGTGATGCAGGAGAGGGCAGGGGCTTACACTCGCGCCTGGCACTTCCTGGCCGCGCCCCGCGAATTCACGCTGGACCCGATCAAGGCTCTGCGCACGGGGATCAGCCGGGACGAGATGTCGCTATATTTTCTGCTGGTCGCCTTTGCCCACCTGGCCCTTGCGGTCGTTCTGTACATTGGTTTTAAAAACAGCGGCTTTAAAACCAGCGACGCGGGTGCGCTCTTTCCGCCCCTTCTGCTGTTGCAGCCGGGGCTCTCTTTATTTCTGGCCGGATGGCTGGGTTTCTGGGGATTTCTGTTGAGAAAAAATCCGCAGTCCGGTATAAAAGGCGCAAGATTTGCCAGCCTCCTCTACCTCGAAGTGGTAGTGATCGGCGGGGCGCTTTTGTTAATGGAATTGTGCCTCGTGCTGATTCCCTTCGTTGCCGCAATGGTCGGCATCAGCGTTGCCGCAGGTATTTTCCTCGCTCTGTCCTGCGGTATCGAAAAAGTCAGGAGCAACAACGGGTCATACTGCGTCGGTATAAAACCATGAATCTGTTTGATAAAAAAACATCTGACAACAAGGGTTTCACCCTGATCGAAATAATTGCTGTGCTGATCATTCTCGGCATCATGGCGGCCGTCGCCGTCAGCCGCATGGGGTCAAACTCGAGTGATCTGATCCCGCAGACGGATATTCTTAAAACGCATCTGAGATTTGCCCAGTTGAAGGCATTGAGTGACGATACCTCTACCTCATGGGGGATCGTTTTTACAACAAACAGTTCCTATACCCTCACAAACATAGTCCCCACCGGAACGGCGGCGACTATCAATCTCCCTTCTGAAGATTCCCCTACGCACACTTTTGCGTCCGGTGTAACGTGTACGACAACAACGGTCGCTTTTGACTCCTGGGGCAGCCCAGGAACTACAAATGTCACGATCACCCTGACCCAGGGCGGAGCTTCCAAATCCTTTAGGGTTTACGCTAATACAGGATACATAGAGGATATATAACATCATGAAATCACGAAAGAATAATTCAAAATCCGGATTTACACTAATTGAAGTGATTATTACCCTTGTTGTTGTCGCGGTTATAGCAGCTATGATGACCGCCTATTTCGGCAAAGGAATCACCCAGAGCTCTATTCCGATTTTTAGGCTCACGGCAGCGGGAAAGTTAAATGACATTATGGAAAAAATTACGGCAGAGTACGATAAAATTCCCCGCTGGAGCCCGAATACTTACTATGCTGTGGGCACCATCGTCATTCCTACTCCGTTGCGAAGAAATGGGTATCAGTATATTTGTACAGTCGCCGGTACCAGCGGCACTGTGGAACCGGGAACGGAAACGCCCACGCCTACGCCTTGGCCTGTAGTAAGCGGGGGTATGGTTACAGAAACTACGGGTTCTGCCACTAAGGTGCGGTGGCTTTATAACGGCTTGGCGCCAAAGCTTTCCGGGCCGCTACCTGGTTTACAAACAAGGCTTGCCGAAACCGAAGATCTCTCAACGCCAAAGGCAGGAGTCGTAGGCGAGAACACTGATCACCTTAGCCAGCCCTTTGGCGGCACTGCTACCATAATTTATCTAAATTATCGTTTGGTCCATAACAGGTTCATCACTTTTAATACCAGCAATACCCCGGCAACGGAAGTGGGGCCCATCAATAGTACTCATGTGGACTATGGTCGTTATCTCAAGGTCACAATTGCTCTTCATCCTGATGAACCTAATCGTACGGATGAGACTCTGACGACCTTGTTTGTGTTACGGTGAAGAAAATGCTTCGTAAAATGCACGGACCCATGTCAAATGAAAAGGCCTTCACGCTGATCGAAGTGATTGTCTCTCTGGTGCTGATCGGCATTATGGCCGCTATTGCTGGGATGGGGCTGATGAGGATCGCAGAGGGCTATGTCTTTACCAAACAAAATGCGGAAGCAACGCAGAAGGCCCAGATCGCCATGGCCAGGATGGTCAAGGAATTAGCAGCGGCAGATACCATCTCCGCCGCCGCTGCAAATGCCATAACTTACACAAGGCCTTTAGCTACCGGTAATATCATCACAATATCACCTCCAAATATTACGCTTACTGTCAACAATGTGTCATACCCTCTGATGGACAAAGTTGTCACTGATGCTTCAGCTTCTTCATCCAAGTTCCTTTTTTATGATAAAGACGGCACACCATTTAGCCCAACAGTTTCCACAACAGCAACAATCCGGAGAATTGATATCAGCCTAAAGACCAACGGCGCGAATAACACGCCTATATCATTTAGCAACTCGGTTTATGTAACAAAAGTGGCATCCTATTGACGGAGGAATTTATGTGCTCAAAAAAACAAATGGGATTTGCCTTGATTCCTCTTATCGTAGCCATGGTCCTAATGGCCGCTCTTGGAGCAGGCATCTATGGCGTTACGACATCATCCACCTTCAGCGAGCTTATGGCAGGTAGAGACTTTGGTGCCTACCAGCTTGCCAAGGGTGGTATGCGTTATGCCATCAATTATCCCAGCTTCAATGGCGGCGTCCCGGTCCCAACGAAAGAGTATTGCTTGTCCAATAGTACTCAATGCTTCACTATTGCTTATAATTCTGCTACCAAAAGATACACTGTCACTGGCAAAGTTAACCCGGGCAGTTTCTTGGCAGCCAGCCGTCAGCTCGCTTATTTTGATCCAACTATTACACCTGGCTTGCCCTTTAATCCGGTCCCAGAATTTAACATTCCCAAGCAGGATTTAGATAAATATTTCAGCCCGACTGCGAATAGTGAAACAGATATCAAATCGGTCCAAACGGTAGGTACCGGTATTGGTAACGAAGCTTTGAATCTCAAATCGGACTTTTACACGATGGGTTTGAAATGGTACGATAATCCTGCGGCAATGGGCCAATTTGATACTTATAGGACAGGGAATTGCGATTTATTGAACTATCACACGCAAGTTAAAGTAGATGTTGCCGATAATACCAGTGATTTTAACATGGTTGGCATCTCATTCCGACTGGATGATACCGCCAGCACTTATCCACCAGTTACCGACAATATGTATGGCATATCATTTTTCAGAATAGACAAGCTCTCAACTAAAAACATACCTGCTTGGTATTCGTCTTTGACAACCCTTAGTACAAACGCCGCTTGGCTCGGAATTTCGGATAATTTCTGGTATGTGGTGTTGTGGAAGCGGGTAGGTGGTGCATTAGGACCCCATACCCTGCTCTCTTATCAGAAACTTACCCTTTCTTTAGATAAGGTGGTGGATCAAGATACCGTCGCCCCGAATAAACTAAATGCATGGGCTACCCTCAGCGTCGGTGTAGAGGAAAAAATTGGTACCGGTGTTCCATACTCTGGTAGGTACAATATTATCACGAGCTACCTTGCCGATGCTTTGTCGTATCCCTACCCACGTAATCCAGACGCTTCAACACCGACAATTAACTGGAATCTCAAGCCTATAAATTGGACATTAGTTGGCGCTGCAGGGCCTAGTGGAAGCAATATCATTAATGATAATTCATTAACGACGAAAAATTACGACAGTTACCCGACAGAACCCGACCCCATCAAGGCGCGCGAGCTCGGATTGCATATTTATTATGATTCAACAAGTGCCAAGAATGTTTTCTACGATAACTGGTATATTGTTCCGTTCCCATCAGCGAGCTGTGTCGGTTGCACGTATTCTCTGAGCTCCGCCGGCGCTACAATAGCCGCAGCCGGTAGCGCAGGATCTACATTCAGTGTCACGGCGGGAGTTGGCTGTACATGGACTGCAGCGACTACTGGTAGTTGGATTCATACATCCAGCAGCGGCACAGGTACAGGTGCTGCACAGACAGTTAACTATACGGTGGACGCCAACGCAGGTCCATTAAGAACTGGTACCATTACGGTCGGTGGACAGACCTTCACGGTTACCCAGTCGAGTGGTTGCACCTATTCTCTGAGCTCCGCCGGCGCCACAATAGCCGCAGCCGGTAGCGCAGGATCTACATTCAGTGTCACGGCGGGAGTTGGCTGTACATGGACTGCAGCGACTACTGATAGTTGGATTCATACATCCAGCAGCGGCACAGGTACAGGTGCTGCACAGACAGTTAACTATACGGTGGACGCCAACGCAGGTCCATTAAGAACTGGTACCATTACGGTCGGTGGACAGACCTTCACGGTTACCCAAGCCAGCGGCTGCACCTATGCGCTCAGCCCCACCAGTCAATCCTTCAGTAGCAGTGGCGGCACCAATAACGTCGTCGTTACGGCGGGAACCGGCTGTACATGGAATGCCTCTGAAATTTTGAGCTGGGTCGCCATAAATTCGGGCACCCCCGGCTCAGGCAATGGCACGGTCAATTATACTGTTGATCCCAATTCAAGCACGTACAGGAACGGATCAATGACAATTGCCGGAACTAATTTCCCGATCACTCAGGCCCCGGCCTGTTCTGGATATAGCGTATATAACAATACTGATGCCGGATATGACTTTAAACTGAATGGCACTTGCACCAAAAATGTAGGAAAAGGTAGTATAATTCCCGGTGGGCTATTACAGAGCACAAAAACGGTAGATAGGTATACAAAAAATAGTACTTGCGGTACCTACCTGGATAGTATTACCTATCAAAACGCGCAAGATGCAAACAAAAACAATAACTGCAATGTAAACTACGATTCAGCAAATACTGCCAGTGATCGGTAGCAAGTAAAAAGGGGGTACACTCGTAAACAAACAATTGAAACAATGGGAGAAATACGGGGACACCATACTAGGAAAATATAGGGACACCATACTAGTTTTTTAAGGGAAAAGGGGGCAGGTTAATTTTCGAAAATCTGCCCCCTCTTTCTATTGTCCCCTCAGTATTTTCAATTTTCCTTCTTCAGGATGACGAAAGGTGGCAATCTCTTTTTCACTTGACAACGTCCAGTGCGAAAGGTTATCTTCAGACATGCCGACTGCAATGAAATTAGGTTCATACAGATTTCATTTCTATTCCGACGAGGGGAGAGAACCAGTTCATATCCATGTTGAAACCCCCGATGGTGAATGCAAATTCTGGCTTGATCCAATCCGGTTGGCCGGTAATAAAGGCATATCCCCAGAGGTTATCCGTAAAATCGAGAGGATTGTATTCGAATATAGTACTTTCCTGGAGGAAAAATATTATGAGCACTTTAACCGCCAGAAATGATGCAGTTGAGCCCGCCGCTGTCAGAGCATGGGCAGAGCGAAGAACTATCTTCATCGAACTGACAGACGGGCGTATTATCGGTTTCCCGGCGAATCGCTTTAAGATTCTAGCCGGTGCGCCGGAAGAGAAATTGCAGGAGGTATCCCTGCGATTGAACGGTTACGCCCTGCGATGGGAATCTCTCGACGAGGACATAACCGTACCTGGCATTGTCGCCGGTCATTTCCAACTGCCCTACTGCGTCGAGGACAATTAGTGGAAATCCGGGGACACCATACTAGTTTTTAAGGGAGGAAATACGGGGGAAATCCGGGGACACCATACTAGTTTTTTAAGGGAAAGGAAAATATAGGGACACTTCCCATATTTCACAGGAAAATAAGAATGCAGATTCGTATCAGATAGAAAGGCATTCCTTGTTGACTGAAGCGGTTAATTGACATATGTTGAAAAGCAAACAGGATTGCAGCGATTAAGGAAAAATAATGATGTTATGATCGGTTTGAATGGGATAATGTCAAAGCGAAAAAGAATCTCAGGAAACATCTTGTTTCTTTCAGCGAAGCCGCCAGCGTTTTAAGAGACCGACTGAGTATCACGATTTATGATCCAGATCACTCCGAAGAAGATCGCTACATAACCATCGGGACATCGGTCGCCAGTCGCTTTCTGATGGTTGCACATACCGACAGGGGTGATCGAACCAGAATCATCAGCGCACGGGAACTTACTCGAAGGGAGCGTGAAGCATATGAAAACGCGGTGCAAAGACGAAATGGCTGACGAACTTCGTTCTGAATACGATCTTGCCACCCTGCTCAAGGAAGGTGAACGAGGCAAGTATGCCAAGCGTTATGAGCAGGGGACAAACCTCGTATTGCTATCGCCGGATGTGGCAAGGGGCTTCGCAAATGACGAAGCAGTGAATGAAGCGCTTCGGTTGGTTCTGCAACTCCAAAGGATTCCATGTGGCGGGAAGCGCAGGGCAGCCAGGGGAAACCCGGGGACACCATACTAGTTTTTAGAACAATTAGGGACAGAGCCACTAATTATTAGGGGAAAAGGGGACAGATTGAATTTCTCAAATCTGCCCCCCTTTTAAAGAACAATTAGAATAGAAAATATAGGGACACTTCCCGGGATATTCCGGGGACATAATACCAATTAACCCCCATGCCCGGCGCGGTCACAACGAAGGATGAAAATGCGGGAAATATAGGGACACTTCCCGTATTAAAGTTAGGGGACATTAGACATTAAAAAAGGGGACATCCAGATGAATTGGGGACGGGTTCACATTTTACTCTTAGCTTGAATAGGTTTCAAGATGCCTGAAATTAGCCGCTTCTATGGAATTATTATTGCCATGTTTTACGACGATCACAATCCACCTCATTTCCATGCGCGTTATGGCAAGGACAGCGTGGCGATCGGAATAGATTCCCTGCGAGTGCTGGAAGGGCACATTTCGCATCGGGCCTTGGGGCTTGCAATGGAATGGGCATCTCAGCACCAGCAAGAGCTGATGCTGAGCTGGAATCTGGCAAAGAACAGTAAGCCGCCAAAGCAAATTTTACCTTTGACATAGAAGGAGGTAACGAATGATACATGATGTAGTTTCTGCTTCTTATAAAGACGGCTACAAGATTGAAGTTACTTTTGACGATGGGAATCGCGGGATTGTGGATTTCTCGATGTACCTTACCAGAGGGGGGGTATTTGATCGTTTCAATGATATTAATTTCTTTAAAACCTTCAAAATAAACGCAGAGCTTGGGGTACTGTCATGGCAAAACGAAATAGATATTGCCCCAGAGACTCTTTACGCCGCAGCGACCCAAACATCACTTCCGAATTGGATGGAATAATTCCTCGGAAATATGGGGACACCATACTAGTTTTTTAAGGGAAAAGGGTGACAGATTGTTTTCCTTTCCCGCCTCAATTTAAAAAAAGTGAAGCGGTGAGTTATCTTCTCTATTCGGCAAGCAATGTAAATATTTGAGGCAATTCGGGAGCATGCTCAGCCTGTAAATTCTCTTGACATATAGTGTCGTATGTGGCACTATGCAAAGCCATGAGCACACACGAGAAAATCCACGCCCGAATGCGCAATAATCCGCGTGACTGGCGGATTGCGGATCTGAAGTCGGTTGCCGGCCGCTTTGGTATTGATTGGCGCAGTGAAGGCGGAAGCCATTTTGTGTTCTCGTTTCCCGGTGTGGAGGATGACGTGAGCGTCCCGGCGCATCGGCCCATCAAGCCGGTGTATGTGCGTCATTTTGTGGCGCTGGTTGATAAGGTAAAGGAGTTGCAGTCATGAGCGAAATCATTGTTCCGCACGTCGAACCGCAGTATCCGTTCGATGCGTATGCCCACGTGGTTGAGCCGCTGACGGAAGAAGACGGCAGCGGCTACTTGATCACTTTTCCCGATCTTCCCGGCTGTATGTCCGACGGCGAAACCGAGGTGGAAGCCCTTGCCAATGCGCGTGATGCATTTTCCGCCTGGATCTCGGCTCGTGTGCACATGGGCAAGCCGATCCCGAAACCCACCCGTCACGGCGAGACTGCCGAGCCGGTGCGCCTGATGCAGCGACTTCCGCGCAGCCTGCACTATAGCTTGGTGGTGCAGGCCAAGGCTGACGGCACCTCGTTGAATACGCTGGTGACAATGTTGCTTGCAGAAGGGATAGGAAGACGCGAAATCCGGGACAATTAGGGACAGAGCCCCTATTGTTTTGCAGCAAGCTCGTTAAAATGGAAATTCAGCGTAAGAAATACGGGGACACCATACTAGTTTTTTAAGGGAAAAGGGGGCAGGTTGAATTTCTCAAATCTGCCCCCTTTTTTCTTGTCACCCCCACTACTTTCAATTTTCCTTCTTCAGGATATCAAACAAAAAGCGCTTGACTAATTCATAATTGTAAATACAATGTAGGCATGTCAGAAATTCAATTTGCGTGGGATGCAGCAAAGGCCGCGGAGAACATAAAGAATCACGGCGTGTCGTTTGAGGAGGCGCAGACCGTTTTCTATGACAATTTTGCGACGGAGTTCTACGATGACAAACACTCGGAATGGGAAGATAGATTTCTTTTGCTCGGTCTTAGTTCCCATCTTCGGCTCGCGATGGTTTGCCACTGCTATCGTGAAAGCGAATCGGTGATCCGGATTATTTCAGCCCGAAAGGCCACGGCAAAGGAATGCAAGTATTATAGGAGATAGTGAAATGAAAGAGGAATACGATCTGTCTAAGTTGAAGTCCCGGCCGAATCCCTATGCAAAGAGGCTCAAGAAACAGGTTACCCTCAGGATGAGCCCGGACGTGGTTGACTACTTCAAGATGATGGCGGAGGAAACAAACATACCATACCAGAGCCTTATCAACCTTTACCTAATAGATTGCTCTGCCTCCAAACGAAAGCTCGACATGCAATGGAGGGATTTACCGGGGACATCCAATTAACCCCCATGCCCGGCGCGGGCACAACGAAGGATGAAAATGAGGAAATCCGGGTAGTATAATTAGGGACAGAGCCCCTATTCTTTTCGAGATTATTAAAAGAATTGAAAGAATTGGGGACAGCCACTAATTAAAATGGTGATCAGGGAACAGTTTGATTTTCCAAACGGAAAAAGGGGGACACTTCCCATATTTCAAAGGAACAATATAAAAGGAATTGAAATTCCGGGGACCATACTAGTTTTTTAAGGGAAAAAGGGGCAGGTTGAATTTCTCAAATCTGCCCTCTTTTTTTCTTGTCACCCCCACTACTTTCAATTTTCCTTCTTCAGGATGACATGCGTGCCGATCCGGCGAAAGATATTCGGCCTTGACATCTAACCAATTATTGATTACAATGCACCATGTTCAAGGTATCGGTCAAAAAGAAAGCTCTTAAAGATGCCGAGAAAATGCCCGTTTCCGTCCAGGAAAACCTGGCGGTGCTGCTCGAAGACTTGAGGGATAACGGCCCGGTTCAACCGGGTTGGCCGAATTACAGCAGGATCGGCAAAGAAATGTACCATTGCCATTTAGCCCGGAAGTGGGTGGCTTGCTGGTATTGTGAAGACAAAACATTGATTATAGAGGTGTATTATGCAGGCAGTCGTGAAAACGCCCCGTATTGAAATCAGCGTCAGGGGCACGGCCATTCCGCCGAGGCTGATGGATGTCTTAAGAGAAGAGTATGGACCAGAGCTTAGCCTTGTTGAAGATGATGGGGATGATCTGGTTGATGTATTTGAAACGCAGTGGTATAGAGGCGTTAAGGAGAAGATGACGCCGGGGACTTACCTGCGCATCTATCGTGAGAATAAGGGGTTGACGCAACTTCAATTAGGCGAGGTCCTTGGCGGAATTCCCCGGCAGCACATTTCCAATATGGAGCGTGGACAAAGATCCATCAGCCTGAAAATGGCCAGGAAGCTTTCTTTACTGCTTGGCGCACCGATTGAAAAATTCATTGATTGTGTGAATCCGGGGACACCATACTAGTTTTTTAAGGGAAAAAGAATTGGGGACAGCCACTAATTAATCACGGCAATCGGGGACGGGCTCACATCCTACATGCCCGAAAGAATAGACAGTAATGAAGGTACGTGATATCATAAAGTTGATAGAGGCTGATGGCTGGCATCGAGTAGACACACAAGGAAGTCATCGGTAATACAAACATGCCACAAAAAATGGCAGAGTTACTATCGCTGGACATCCCAATGATGATTTAGCGCCGGGTACCCTGAACAGTGTTTTGAAACAGGCGAAATTGAAGGAGGTAAGGTAACCGATGCGTAGGTTTCTTGTTGTCATTGAAAAGGCGGAAGGTAATTATTCTGCTTACTCCCCCGATTTGCCCGGGTGTATTGCTACCGGACCTAACCATGAGGTGGTTGAGCAAAATATGCATGAGGCGATTGAGATGCATGTGCGTGGATTATTGGAAGATAAGTTGCCTATCCCTGAGACGACTTCCTTTGCAGAATATGTTGCGGTAGGGTAGGAAACAATTGGGGAGTTCCGGGGACATAATACGGATTAATAGTGAAAAAAGAGACAATTAGGGACAGAGCCCCTATTCTATTCGAGTTCCGGATAAACAATTAGTGAGGGCGGAGGGACGCTGTTAACTTATTAACTTATCAACCTATAAAAATGCTACATTTCAAGACTTCCATGAAAATTAAAAGCAAGGAATTCATAAAGACCATCAGTATTGACGGGAATGACCGTCTGAGGATTCGAATTGGCACAGATAAGGGGCAAGTCGTCAATATTATGGTGCAATATGAGGCAAGTATTGCCGGGAAATGCGGGGACGAAATGCGGGGACACCATACTAGTTTTTTAAGGGAAGAGGGGGCAGGTTGATTTTCGAAAATCTGTCCCCTCTTTCTATTGTCCCCTCAGTATTTTCAATTTTCCTTCTTCAGGATGTCACGCGTACCAATCCGGCGAAAGAGTACCTTTCCCGCCTCAAATGGAAAAGTGTATGGTCGCCGAATCCTTCCTATCCTTGACTGCCTTGACGATGCAGGGCAACCCACTCTTTCAGGGCGGCATCAATGCGCGCCTGCCAGCCGGGGCCGGTAGTGCGAAAATACTCCAAGACATCTCGGCTGTAACGAACTGTGACGGGTTCCTTGGTCGGCCTCTTCTGCCCCCCCCTCTGCCCCGGCTTTCGTTTCGGCAATACTGCCAAAAGCTCCGGCGCCAACACCTCCGCAGCAGGTCGGAAACGCTTCATATCTGCCCTGGTCAATTCCCGGACTTCTCCGGATTTATCGGTCAGCGGTTTCATGCTCATAATATCGAACCTCCCTTCTGTTCGCCTTGCGAAAACTGATAATCCTCACACCAGCGTCAATCGGCGTGAAGCAGATTACATGCAACCGCATACCCAGAAATCCCATGGCGATGATCCTGGTTTCCGGGTAATTCTCGCGCCCATCCTCGTAATAGATAGCTGTCTCCCAGTCAAAATCAACCGCTCTATCAAAAGGCAGGGATCGTGACTTGGTGTTCCGTTCACTCTTTGCCGGGTCGAAGGCGATTTTCATGATTTAATCGTAACAACAAATAAACAGATAGTCAAGGACGAATCTCACCACCTGAAGGCAATTAAGGGGCAATTAAGGGGACACCATACTAGTTTTTTAAGGGAAAAGGGGGCAGGTTGAATTTCGAAAATCTGCCCCCTTTTTATGTTGTCCCCCGTAGCATGTGCAATTTCCCTTCTTCAGGATGTCACGCGTGCCATTCTCCAGATGCGTCTGGTATTATCGCGCTGGAAATTGCTGAAGTATTCTTGCTTGCTTTTTATATCCGTTCAAGTATAATGCAGCTATGACGAGTCAAAAAGAAAAACCGCTTGCATGGCTGGGTAGCAGCAAAAAAGACTTGATGACTCTACCCATAGGCGTTCGCAAGTTCTTTGGTCATGCCTTGGACTTACCCAGCGCGGTGAGCAGCACAACGCGGCCAAAGTTCTTAAGGGCTTCGGTGGTGCGGGCGTCTTGGAGATTGTTGAGAATGAGCAAGGAAACACGTACCGTGCTGCATACACCGTCAAGTTCGGGGATGCGGTTTTCGTGTTGCATGTGTTCCAGAAAAAGAGCAAGAGCGGCATTGCGACACCCAAGCCAGACATGGACATCATCCGTGAACGGCTGAAAGTCGCGGAAAAATTTTCACAGGAGATGCGGGATGAATAAGCGAATGATCGATGGCATCGAAGTTGAGATGAGTTCCGGCAATGTCTTTGCCGACGTGGACTTGCCTGACGCGGATAAACTGAAAATAAAATCGGGCCTCGTGATTGAAATCACCAAAGCTGTGCGCAACCTTGGCTTGTCGCAAGAGGAAGCCGGTCGCCGTATGGGGTTGCCTCAACCCAAACTATCCGGCCTGCTTCGTGGTGATTTTTCCAACGTATCAGAGCGCAAATTGATGGATTGCTTAAACCGGTTAGGATACGATATTGAGATCAAGGTTAAACCGGCAGTCGAGCCGCTTGGACATCTGATGCTGGCCGTTGCATGAGGGGAGGGAATAAGGGGACACCTTACTTAATTATTTCTTGACAGGGCAACGGAGTAATGTGAATGGGAGTTCCGGGGACAGCATACTTAATTCCAGAATAGGGGAATTCCGGGGACAGTATACCGAATTACAATTTGAAGGAGATACATTATGCCAACAATTAGTATGTTTTTCGGTATTATTATAAGAATGTATTTAGGCAAGAAAGAACATAATCCACCGCACTTTCATGCGTATTACCAAAATTATAAAGCAATTTTTGATATCAACGTATGCGAAATACTCGAAGGTGAAATGCCTATTAAACAGCGCAAGTTTGTTGAGGCGTGGGCTTAGCTTCACAAAGAGGAATTACTGGCCGACTGGGAATTGGCTGCCAATAGTGAAATCCCTTTTAAAATAGAGCCTCTCAAATAACTGACAAATCGGAGCGGAGATTATGTACTTGAGCGTCAAATATGTGCAACCTCTCGATAATTATAAATTATTATTAACATTCGAAAATGATGAACAAAGAATCTTTGACATGAGTTCCTATATGGAAAAAGGAATCTTTACCGAATTAAAGGATCAGAATTTTTTTAAATCAGTACACGTAGGTTATGACACAATAGAATGGGGCAACGGAGCCGATTTAGATCCTGAATTGTTATATAAGGAAAGCTATCCCTGAGAATTAAGGGTAATTAAGGGGACACCTTAGAACAATTAGGGACGGAGCCCTATTGTTTTGCATCAGGATGCGGATTATAATCGCAAACTTGAAAGACCCCGTAATGAGGACATGAGGAGGTATAATAAATGAGCACAGCAACGGTTAACAGCCTAATCGAGGAATTTATCCACTTGCCACTTGATGATAAGGAATACGCGGCAGAAGTGATCCAGAAGCAGTTGATAGAGGCAAAAAGAGAGGCCATTGCCAAGAGGGCAAAAACAGCAATGGCCGGTTTCAGGAAACAGACGACCAAGTCCGGAACGGTGAAAGAGTTATACAAGGATCTGGAAAGTGATTAAAATATCCTGGGAGCAAGGGTTCAAGCGGGCTTACCGAAAGAAGGTAAAGATAGATGCTGAACTCAAGGGCAGATTTTGGGAAGCTGCGGAAATATTTGAGAAAGATCCTTTTCACCCACGCTTGAGAACTCATAAATTGACAGGCAAGCTTGAAGGGCTATGGGCGTTCAGCGTCAGCTTTGATTGCCGGGTAATCTTTAATTTTGTAAGCAAAGCCGAAGTCCTTCTGATTGATATTGGCGGACATGACGAAGTTTATTGATTCCGGGAAAACAAAAAAAGGATTGGGGACAGCCACTAGGGGAATCCGGGGACATAATACCAATTAAGAAATAAAGGAGATTTATTTTGGGTGCAGACGGAAGCGGTTCAGTCATTGTTTCCCCGTGTTAGAATGGGTTGATTATGATCGGCATTGAAGAAAAGATTGAAATCCTGAAAAAACTTAAGCCAGAACTGCAAAAACATTACGGGGTAAGCTCTCTGGGGGTTTTTGGTTCCTTTGTACAAGGAAAGCAAAGACGAAAGAGTGACCTTGACATCCTGGTTGATTTTGAAAAAGTTCCAACATTTTTTGGGTTTATCCGTCTTGAGAGATTTCTGAGCAAAGAGCTTAACATAAAGGTAGACCTCGTTATGAAGAGTGCTCTGAAACCAACTATCGGGGAACATATCCTTCATGAAGTTGTGCATGTATGAGTAAGGAGAAAGACTATACCGACATCCATGATAAGTAATGTCAAGGGGAAAACGGAGATTTCCCCTGACCTCCCGGATTGATGTCCTCCTGGTGGTTTTTCACTGCAACCCGGGAGGCGCTGAAAAAACTGTAGTATAACATTGCAACGAGGAGGATAGTACCATGGGGAACAATATCAAAATTTTTGGATTCGCGGGCAGTCTTCGTAAGCAGTCGTATAATAAGGCCATTCTGCGCGTGGCGGCCAATCTCAACTTGCAGGATATCACGGTCGAGACCTTCGACCTGGAGGGGATTCCGCCCTTCAATCAGGATCTGGAGAACCAGCCGCCTGACAGAGTCAAGGAGTTCAAAAGCAAGATCAAGGCGGCCGACGCCATCCTCATTGCGACGCCGGAATACAATTATTCCATCCCCGGGGTTTTGAAGAATGCCCTGGACTGGGCTTCCCGTCCGCACGGCGAAAACGCGCTGGAGGGAAAGCCTGTCGGAATCGTGGGGGCATCCATTGGCATGATGGGGTCATCAAGGGCGCAATATCATTTGCGCCAGTGTTTCGTCTGGCTGAACATGCACCCCCTAAACAAGCCGGAGGTCATGGTATCAACGGCGCAGGATAAGGTTGACCAGGAAGGCAATATTACCGATGCCAAAACCAAGGAAAAAATAGCGGAAATGGTGACGGCGCTGGCGAACTGGAGCAGGAAACTCGGTTTTATTAAATAAAGAATTGGGGACAGCCACCAATTATTAGTGAAAAGGGGACGGATTTATTTTCTTGAATCTGCCCCCTCAGTATCTTCAATTTTCCTTCTTCAGGATGTTAAACAAACAATCATGATTATTTTTCTTGACATATGATTATCTGATCTGCTAAGTAGCCCCCCGTAAGACCGCAGTTCAAAGATGAAAATTATATCATTGCAGCCCCGGGATACACTCGGGGCTTTTTTTTGCGGTACACAGAAAGAAGGAATAAATGGAGTTCAATGTATTTGCTTTACACCCCGACGTCGCGGCCGGGGTTGCGGTGGCGGGCTACAGTAAGCCCACGCCGATTCAGGAGCAGGCGATCCCGCCGGTCCTAAAAGGACGCGACGTAATGGGATTGGCGCAGACCGGCACCGGCAAGACGGCGGCCTTTGTGCTGCCTATTCTTAACCGCCTGATGCAGGGCGGCAGAAAAAAGGTGCGGGCACTTATCGTCGCCCCGACCCGCGAACTGGCCGAACAGACCCACGCTGCCATCGGTGTTCTGGGGCGGCAGACGCGTCTTAAGAGCGTCACCATCTACGGCGGCGTCGGTTTCGGCCCCCAGGTGGAAAAGCTTAAACGGGGAGTGGAGATCATTGTTGCCTGCCCGGGGCGGCTCCTCGATCATCTCGGTCGGGGGACTATTGACCTTTCGCTGGTGGATATACTGGTGCTCGACGAGGCCGATCACATGTTCGATATGGGCTTTTTGCCCGATATCAGACGCATCCTGGCCTATCTCCCGAAGCAGCGGCAGACGCTTCTCTTCTCGGCCACCATGCCGCAGGAGATCCGTCATCTGGCCTGCGATATTCTGAGGGACCCGGTTACCATCCAGGTGGGCGAGACCGCGCCGGTGGATACGGTAAACCATGCCCTTTACCCGGTGGCCCCGCATCTGAAGACCCCGCTGCTCCTGGAGATTTTGCATAATACGGCAACCAAATCGGTGCTCGTCTTTGCCCGCACCAAGCATCGCACGAAGCGCCTGGCGGAACAAATAGTCAAGGCCGGCCATAAGGCGGCCTCTTTGCAGGGCAATCTTTCCCAGTCGCAGCGGGAAGCGGCGATGGGCGGCTTCCGCGATGGCCGGTTCCAGATCCTCGTGGCAACGGATATTGCCGCCCGCGGCATAGACGTGACGAATATTTCCCACGTCATCAATTATGATATCCCCAATACCACGGATGCCTATATCCATCGCATTGGCAGGACCGGTCGCGCCACCCGGACCGGCGACGCCTATACTCTGGTTACGGGTGAAGACAAGTTGATGGTGCGGGCGATAGAGAAAGTTCTGGGCAGTCCGATTGAACGCCGCACCGTGGACGGCTTTGATTACGACTTGAACGCGTCCCGCAATGAAAACGAATTTTTCCGTGAGCCGCACGTGCCGGTCCGCCGGTACGGTGAGGAAAGAAAAAATAGCCGACCGGGAAGCCAGAGAGCCCCAAGAGCAGCCAATGGCGCACGGCCAAGCGCTCTGGGTGGTAAAGAGACGCCTGAGAAAACCTTTACGAAATTTGGCGGTAATAGAGCGGGAATGGCACCCCGGAGGCGCAGCTTTTAGTAAGTGAGAATTTGCATATCCCGCTTATCGGGATATGCAACAATCAACTCTAATCTCCATGTCCTCCCTATGCTCTCTCGATGCTCCAGGTGGTGGCGGTGGGAGAGTCTTTAAGAAAGACGTTTTTTGCTGCCAGGGTCTTTCTTATTTCATCGGCCTTGCCCCAGTCCCTGGCTGTCCGGGCGGCGTTTCTGGCCTCGATCAGCCGTTCTATTTCCGGAACGTCAAGTCCCAGCTTGCGGACCTCCCTTTCCCTGTCCTGCAGAAAATAGTCGTTGGTTTCCTTTTGGAAGAATCCCAGTACTCCGCCCACTTCCTGAAAAAATTGCTGCGCCTCATGCAGGACAAAAATAGTCTCCGGGGCCGTAAGAGAAGGTTTGGCAGCTAAATAACTGTTGATCAGCCTGGTCGCATCAAACAGGCAACTAACGGCGCGGGCGGTATTGAAATCATCGTCCATGGCTTCCACAAACTTCTCGCGTTGGGCGTTGATCTTGCCA
Source organism: Deltaproteobacteria bacterium (assembly GCA_026388415.1). Lineage (NCBI taxonomy): Bacteria > Pseudomonadati > Myxococcota > Myxococcia > Deltaproteobacteria bacterium. Next base: position 16,923 of record JAPLJV010000026.1, read on the forward strand.
ATTGTTTCGGCATGTTTACCCGCTAATTCCATCGGGAGGGAGGGAGCCGTCGGTCTGTCCACAAGGATGTCCTGGATTGTTTTCCTGACGGCGTAAAGCCGGTTCATGCCCTGCCTGGCTTCCGCCAGAGAAGTGTCGGTGTAATCTACGGGGCTGCGGTAGTGGTTTTGCAGGATAAAGAGTCGCAGTACCTCGGGATGATAGGCCTCAAGCATGTCCCGGATGGTAAAAAAGTTGCCCAGGGATTTGGACATCTTCTCACTGTTGACGCGGACAAAGCCGTTATGGAGCCAGTAGTTGGCCAGTGGCTTGCCCGTCGCCCCTTCGGACTGGGCGATTTCATTTTCATGATGCGGAAAAATCAGGTCTTCGCCGCCGCCGTGGATGTCGAAGGTATCCCCGAGGAAGCGCTGGCTCATGACGGAGCATTCGATATGCCAGCCCGGTCGCCCATGTCCCCAGGGGCTATCCCACCACGGTTCTCCTTCCTTGCTGGCCTTCCAGAGAGCGAAGTCCAAGGGGTTGACCTTTTTTTCATTCACGTCCACTCGGGCTCCGGCCAGCATGTCTTCAAGGCTGCGGCCGGCCAGTTTGCCGTAGTTTTTGAATTTTTCCACGGCAAAGTAGACGTCGCCTCCGATCACGTAAGCCAGATCGTTGGCGATAAGTTTATTGACCAGAACTATCATCCCCGCGATATGTTCCGTGGCCCGCGGCGTATGGTCCGGTCGGCCCACACCCAGGGCGTCCATATCTGCGTCATGCGCGGCGATGTATTTCTCTGAGATGGCGAAAATATCAGCGCCGGCAGCTTTGGCCTTGTCAATGATCTTGTCGTCCACATCGGTAAAATTTTTAATATATGTCACCTCAAAGCCGCGGTAGCGTAGATACTTGGCAATCACGTCGAAGACCAGGGCGGACCGGGCGTGTCCGATGTGGCATAAGTCATAAGCCGTGATCCCGCAGACGTAGATGCCTGCCTTTCCTGCGACGAGGGGGATGAACGGTTCTTTTTGCCTGGTGATGGTATTGTATAATTTAAGGGGCATGGGTATCCTCCTGAAAAATTTCGACAGATCAGGGGAAAAGCGGCATCATCTCTAATCCGCAATCCTCGGCAAAGCCGCACATAATATTCATGTTCTGGATGGCCAGCCCGGCGGCGCCTTTGACGAGATTGTCAATGGCCGCAATAACGACTACCCGGTTGGTACGTGCGTCAACAACCAGCCCGAGGTGGCAGAAATTGGTGCCCCGCACGGACGATATATTGGGCAAGGCACCATCGGGATAGATGGTGACAAATTTTTCGCGGCGGTAAAAATCACGGTAAAGTGCCAGCAGTTCGTCAGCGGTGGCTTTTTTAGCCAGCCCCGCATAGATCGTGCTCAAAATGCCACGGCTCACGGGCAAAAGATGGGGGGTGAAGGAAATGGTAATCTGCTTGCCGGCCAAAAGCGACAGTTCCTGTTCCATCTCCGGCGTGTGCCGGTGCCGCCCGACATTGTAGGCATTGAAGCTTTCGGCAACCTCGCAGTACAGGCTTCCCACCTTTGCTTCCCGTCCCGCTCCGCTCACCCCCGATTTGGAATCCACAATTATGGATGTATGATCAATGTAATTCCCTTTCAGCAGGGGGGCCAGGCCCAGAATCACGCTGGTGGGATAGCAGCCGGGATTGGCGATGAAGTTGCCGGCGGCGATGGCCGAACGATATAATTCCGGTAGCCCGTAAACAGCCTGCGGGAGCAATCCGGCTGACGTATGCTTTCCGTACCACTTTTCATAGGTAGTGACATCATGGATCCGAAAATCGGCGCTCAAGTCTATTACTTTTACCCCGGCGGCGTGGAAGACTGGGGCTGCCTGCATCGAAATGCTGTGAGGGAGGGCCAGAAAAACAACGTCGCAGAGCCCGGCTAATTCCTCAGGCGTATGGTCGGCAAAAACAAGGTCAGTTAGTCCCTGAAAGCCCGGAAAAACCTGGGGCAGGGGAAGCCCCTTGTATTGCCGGGAGGTAATGGCCACGATTTCCGCCTGCGGGTGGCGCAGTAATAGCCTTAGCAGTTCCTGACCCGTGTACCCGCTTGCTCCATAAATACCTGCTTTTACCATGATCCGTCCTCCGCCTTCAAGCCACTGTTATTCCAAAAAAAAGGAGGCCAGAGGCCTCCTTTTCCTGAATTTTATCTCTTGGAAAACTGGAAGCGTTTCCTGGCTCCCGGCTGTCCGTATTTCTTTCTTTCCTTATTGCGCGGGTCGCGGGTCAGGAATCCGCCCTTCTTGAGGATCGGCCGGAGTTCAATATTATATTCCAGCAGGGCTTTGGAAATGCCGTGCTTTACAGCGCCAGCCTGTCCGGATACTCCCCCGCCGGACACGTTGACGAACAGGTCGAACTTATCTTTATTGCCCGTAATTTCAAAAGGTTGCCTGATAAGCATCTTCAGGCTGTCCCGGGTAAAGTAATCGTCGAAATTCCTCTTATTTACGAGGATGGCGCCGCTGCCTTCCTTCATGTAAACCCTCGCGACAGCGTATTTCCTTCTGCCGGTAGCATAGTAGCGTTTTTCCGTCATCGTGTCTCCAGTTCTTAGATATTCATAACTTTTGGGCACTGGGCATCATGCGGATGCCCTCCTCCCGCATAGACCTTCAGCTTTTTCAGCATGGCCCGTCCCAGGGAATTCTTCGGAAGCATTCCTTTCACGGCGAAACGCAAGATATTTTCAGGCTTTATCTGCAGCATTTTCCCCGCCGGAGTTTCCCTGAGCCCACCCGGGTAGCCGGAATAAGTATAGTAGATCTTATCGGTAAGTTTCTTGCCGGTCAGGGCGATCTTCTCGGCATTGACGACGATCACAAAATCACCGGCATCCGTGTAGGGCGTATAAATGGGTTTGTCCTTGCCGCGCAGGCAGGAGGCAATCTTTGTGGCCAGCCTTCCCAGGATCAATCCCTCGGCGTCCACAACCCACCAACCCTTGTTCATATCTTCTTTTCTTGCATTATATGTCTTCATATTACCACCAGGATCCGAAAATTAGGAAGAGCACTTCTATGCAATTAAATGACTTTTGTCAAGGAAAAAGCATAGGCCTCGTTACTTTTTATTTTCACGGCTCATTCCTCTGATTATTCGGCGCGCTTAATGTTCCCGCGGGCCAGGGATGCAAAGATGCCGCCGCAACACATCAGGGCAAAAATAACGAAAGATATGCGCATGCTGTCCAGAAATTGCCCGTGATTGCCGGGGACGATCGCCGCTTTTCCCAAAAACATGGACATCGTCATCATCACGATTCCCATGGAAAATGTCATCCCCAGTTGACGCATGGTACTCAAAGTCGCGCTTGCCACACCATAAACTTGACGGTCCACGGAACTCATCACGGCATTAGTATTGGGTGAGGAGAAGAGGGCAAACCCGAAGCCAAGAATCATCAGGCAGGTCAAGACATAAAATAAAGCAGACTTACCGTCCAGAAAAGCCATCATTATCAATCCGAGCAGGGTGAAGCCCATGCCCCATGAGGACAGCAGGCGCGGTTCTATCCGGTCCGAAAGCCGCCCGATCACCGGGGAGAAAACCGCCATGACTACCGGTTGGGCGACCAGAATCAAGCCGGCGAACTGGGGTGTCAGCGCCTTGATGTCCTGTAAATAAAAGCTCAGCAGAAAGGTAACTGCAAAAGTAGCGGCATAGTTGATCAGTGCGGCGAGGTTGGAAAAGGCAAAGACGGCATTATGACGGAAGAGATTAATATCAACGATCGGCTGGTCTGTCCTCATTTCGAAAAATACAAAGAAAATAATGTCTAAAATTCCGGCGCCGATCAGGCTGGCGCCGCTGCTTGAAGGCAAGGAAGAAAAACCGTACATGATCGCTATAAGCCCGCCTCCGAGCAAAAACGCGCCGAGCAAATCAAACTTCTCCCCCTGCGCTTTCTTTTGGTCGCCTTCAAACGAAAAATGAGTTACCGCCAGGAGAGCCAGGCTGAGCGGTATATTCAACCAGAAGATGAATCGCCAGCCGAGATAATGGGTGATGATACCTCCCAGAAACGGTCCGGCCGAGAGACCGCAATATGTCGCCGCCGTGGCGAGACCAAGAACACGACCCCGTTCGCTTATCGGTACGGCCGCTAACATAATCGGAATTACCGTAGCGTAAATCATTGCCGCAGATATCCCCTGCAAAACACGGCAGGCAATGATCATGGCACCGGAATGAGCCATGGCGATTAAAAGTGAAGCCACGAGCAGCAGGCATAAGCCCGCTACAAAGATTTTCTTCCGGCCGTAGATATCGCCCAGCCTGCCGAAGGGGATCATGAGCGGTGCGATAGCCAGCAACAGGGAAGTGCTGATCCATCCGAGGAAGATTGTGCCCATGGCGAACTCCAGCCCGATAGAAGGAAGAGCCACATTGACCGACGATGCCATAAAAGGGCCGTGGAAACAACTCAGGATGGCAACGATGAGGGCGGCCCGCTGGGATTTTTTCATTGTTTCCATACCATCAAATAACTTTCTTCATCGCGGCAATGGCAACTTCAATCTGATCATCGGTCGGTTCTCGGGTGGTAATTTTTTGAAACAGCAATCCCGGCCAGCTTAAGATTTGCACCCAGCGCCAATCCATGCGTTTGCCCGTAAAGCGGATGACCTCGTAGGAAATACCGGCCACAACGGGCATAAGCAGCAGCTTATAGAGAATGCGGTGCAGAAAATCAGGGCGACCCAGAAGCGAGAAGACGAGGATGGAGACAATCATGACGACGAGGATGAAACTTGTGCCGCAGCGGGGATGACGGGTTGAATAATTCCTCACATTTTCGACGGTTAACTCCTGTCCGTGTTCCCAGGCGAATACCGTCTTATGTTCGGCGCCATGATACATGAAGACACGTCGCATATCTTCCATCAGTAAGGTGGCGCCCAGAAAACAGAGAAATAGCGACAGGCGGATGCAGCCTTCGATGATATTTAAAAGAATGGTATTTGATACCACGCTTCGCAATAGAGAAAAGCAATAGGCCGGCACAATAATAAAAAAGAATAACGACGTGGCGAAGCTGATCAATATCGAAATGGTCAGTTGCCAGGCTTGCGGTTTCACTTCATCTTCCGTGAGGGCCACTTCGGCGGAAAACAATAAAGTTTTCATCCCGATGATCATCATTTCGATGAGCGTGACTGAGCCGCGGACAAACATCAGTCCCAGTAATTTATAACGTTTGGTAACGGGAATATAGTCCCGTTCCTGAAAAATAATTTCTTTATTCGGTTTTCTTACGGCGGCGGCAATTTTATTCCCGTGCCGCATCATGACGCCTTCAATGATGGCTTGCCCACCGGCAATATCGTCCGCATGGCTCTTTTGATTCATTCCCTGCTGACCTCGCTTGTTTATTTGATAATGTCCAATCCTTGCGTCGGACAGAAATACTCATAAGTCGCAAGAAGTCAAGGGGGATGTTCATTTGCCAGATAGAAGGGTTGAAATCGCCGGCCTAATAGGGTATGGTCTGCCAAAATCAGGGGTGGGGGGTAATAGAAATGAATATCATAGTTTCCGGATCACTGGCCTACGACAGGATTATGGATTTCCCCGGACACTTCTCCGATCACATCCTGCCGGAGAAGATTCACGTCTTGAACGTCTGCTTCCAGGTAACCGGCATGAAGGAGAGATTCGGCGGGACGGCCGGCAATATAGCCTACGCACTCACATTGATGGGAGAAAAGCCCGTCATCTGTGCCACTATCGGTCATGATTATCATAAGTATTTCGAATGGTTGTCGAAAAATGGGATTTCCCGCGAACACATCAAGATCATTGATGAAGAGTCCACCGCCGGCGCCTACATCACCACAGATCTCGCCGACAACCAGATTACGGGTTTCAATCCCGGGGCCATGAAATATCCTACCTCCATGGATTTATACCGCTTAACGCCACAAGACACCTTTGTTATCGTTTCTCCGGGCAATCTTCAGGACATGATCACCTACCCGCGCATCTGCAAGGAGCTGGGGATCGAGTATATCTTTGACCCCGGGCAATCGCTGCCTGTCTGGGACGGGGATGAGCTGGTGCAGGCTATTACTGGATGCAAGATCCTGATATGCAATGATTATGAGCTGGACCTCATTATCAGCAAGACGGGTCTGAAAAAAGAAGTCTTACTGGGGCAGGCCGGGGCCATCATCACCACGCTGGGTGAGCTTGGCTCCCAGGTGGCAACTACCGATGGGGTAGAAACACACATCCCCGTCGCCAAGGCCAGGAAGGTGGATGATCCGACCGGCGCCGGCGACGCATACCGGGGTGGACTGATCAGTGGTCTGGTGCAGGACAAGGATCTCGATCAGTGCGCCAGAATGGGAAGCGTCTGCGCTTCCTTTGCCGTTGAGTGCTATGGAACGCAGGACTACAGCTTTACTCCCGAAGAATTCGACGGGAGGCTAAAGGTGTGCTACTGACCTGGCTTACCAGAACCCTCTTTCCATGCAATTACTGATGAAGGGGAGTGACGGTCCCGCCGCATCGGACAGATATTCATACAACTGTTTCCCCACATCCGGGTAAAGAGGCGATTTCCGCAAGTTTGCGATGGGAACCCAGGCAATATCAATGGAATGGGTATGATCCTGTCTCACTTTCGGTGTCCCGATTATTTCCACAGCATTAAAAATAATATGCAAGGTTTGGGGATGATTTTTGGTTGCCGGAGCTTCACCGACCAGGATAATATTCCCGACCTCGAGTTTTACACCTATTTCATCCTTCCATTCGGCAATAATTGCCTCCTGTAAAGGGGTGTCTTTATCAACCCCGCCGCCGGGGAGGGCAAAGACCTCTTTCCCCCCATATATGTACTTCATACAAAGAATTTCATCCTCTCGAACAAATACTGCCGAAACTCTTACGCGCATGATTTATCCTCTCTTAACCAAACCGTTAGACCGAAAGCAAGAGAAACGCCCATCATAGTCCTGATCATTAAAAAACGATAATTATTATCGCGTTTTTGAAGCTAAAAGAAAGGTCTGGTTCAGCCCCGGTTGATCAGCAGGGCCAGGCTCAATCGGCTGCCGGTTTTCGTTTTTTCGTAGACGGAGGTGAGGTGCGCCTTGACGGTACGTTCGGCGATATCGAGATCAGCGGCAATTTCCAGATTGGTTCGGCCGCGGGCCACCAATTCGGCAACCTTGTGCTCCATGCGGGTTAAACCAGCCAATCTCTGTTCCAGCGCCGGTGCGCCTTTTTCCTGCGCTTTGGCATAGGTTTCCAGGATTAATTGCTGGATAACCTTTTGTCCCAGCCAGACGCCGCCTGCCAAAATAACACGCACCGCCTCGGTAAGCCTCCCCTGACCAATATAGGTATTCCCATAACCGGCAATTCCCAGTTTCAAAAATGCCAGGCCTTCCTCCTCGTCCGGCTGATCGGAAAGGAGAAAAAATTTGCTGGCCGGGGCCAGACGGCGTATTTCCAGGAACGTAGCCGTATCAATAAGCAGGCGATGCAGGAGAATCAAATCATAGTTCTTTGCCGCACAGCAACTTTGCAATTCCCCCACAGACGCAGCCTGAGATAACGAGTATTGATCGGCCAGCAGGTTTTTCCATCTGCTGATAACAGCCCTGTTGGCACTGCATAAAAGGATGGACACGGTATCACCTCTCTCTTAATGCCATGTATTTGGCTTTGAGTACCGGCTTCAACAGATAAGAAAGAATCGTTTTTTTCCCGGTCAGGATGTCAACAGTTGTTATCATTCCTGGAATTATCGGCAAAGGATTATCTTTAGGACCGAGATAGTTCTTATCCGTACGTAACATGACCAGATAATAGCTCTCTTTCTTGTCATCGGTAATGCTATCGGCGCTGATCTGCTCCAAGCGCGCCTCCAGACCGCCATAGATGGTATAATCATAGGCGGTAAATTTCACACTGGCCTTCTGATTGGGTCTTAAGAAAGCAATATCTGAGGGCTTGATCTTGGTCTCGACAAGCAGCGTACCTTCGGTAGGAACGATCTCCACGAGGTTCATGCCGGGCTGGATAACACCACCGACCGTGTTAATGAGGATACGATTGATCGTGCCATTGCAGGGAGATCGCACCAAGGTTCTATTAAGCCGGTCCTTCAAGGCAATGGAGCTCGCCGAGTCTTCGGACAGTTGAGAGGAGACTTCATTCAACTCGATTTTGGCTTTATTGAAAAAAGCGAGTTGCAGTTCTTTATACGCCATGTGGCTCTCTTCAATCTTGGACTGCGCCCGGGGTATTGACTGCTTGATTACCTCCATTTCACCCAACATTTCACTGGCCTGACGTTCCAGGCGCAGCACTTCCATCTCCGAGACGGCGCCCTGGCTTACTAATGGTTTGGTCAGCTTCAATTCCTGCTGAAAAATGGCATAGGTCTTGGTCAGTTCCGCCAGTTTGGAATGCAGCTCTTTCAACTCACTGGTCCGCTGGTTAATCTGCTGTTGCTTGATCTCCATGCTCGAGCGGAGTTCCGTTTTCCGGGAATCGTACAACTCCTGCTCACGGCGGCCGATTTCAGGCATTTCCGACATTACCTCAGCCGGAACTCTAAACAGCGTGCCCGAGGTTTCCGCCTGCAGGCGGGCCGCTTTGGCCTTATTGGAAAGATACTTACCACGAGTCTGCTGAAAAGACGATGAAAATCTGGTGGCATCGATCCTCAGCAGCAGTTGATCTTTTACAACCGTATCGCCGACCTTGATCAGCACCTCCGAGAGAATCCCTCCCTCCATATTCTGCACGGTCTGAATCTGGCTGGCCGGAACGACCTTGCCCTGTCCCCGGGTGGTTTGTTCAACTTCCGAAATGGCAGCCCAGGCGGTTAAGGCGACAAAAAGAGCAATGGCTCCATAAAGAATCGCCCTGCCTCCCCGGGGTGATTGAGCCATGATGGACGTCCGGATATCCGCGGCGAAGTCAATGTCCTCGGCCGGCATGCGGTGGAATAAACCATGGGATTTTGATTTCTTTTCTGATTCAGACAAGGGTAATCTCCTGCTTATAAATTAAGGTGGCCTTTTTTGAGAGCCGCAAGAACGGACGCCTTGGGGCCATCCGCGACAATCGCACCATTATCAATAACGATTAGACGATCAACCATTTCCAGTAGTGACGCCCGGTGCGTGATTAAAAGCAATGTTTTTTCTTTAATAATTTTTGATAAGTTGTCCTTCAAATGAATCTCGGTCCGGTTATCCATATTGCTCGTGGGTTCGTCCAAAACCAGCACGGGCGGGTCGAGCAGGACCGCTCTGGCCAGAGCGATACACTGCCGTTGTCCTCCCGAGAGCCCCCGGCCGAATTCACCAACTTCCATGTCAAAACCAAGGGGCTGTTTCTTGACGAACTCCGCTACACCGGCCAGCTCTGCCGCACGCAGAATGGACATGTCGTCAATATCATGGGTGCCCATCGTTATGTTCTCCCGAATCGTTCCGCGAAAAAGCATGATATCCTGGGGTACATAGCCGATAAAATGGCGCAATTCCGCCGGATCAATCTGTCTGATATCCGTTCCATCCATCGAGACCATGCCGCTGCTCGGCTCGAATAAGCCCATTATCAGTTTGCCCAGCGTCGTCTTGCCTGAACCAATGGGACCAATGATTCCCACCTTTTCGCCGGCTCCAATCTCCAGGGTAATGTTGTTCAGCACCTTCGTTGTTTGATCGCGATAGGTAAAAGTGAGATTCTTAAGCCCGATCACACCCTGGAACCTGGTTCTGTGTAAAAAAGTCTGGCCCGGTGGTCTTTCCACGGGAAGTGCCATGATGTCATTGAGTGTTTTCAGAGCCTGTTTAGCGCGATGAAAACGGGTCGCAAGATTAGCCACTTGCGCCATGGGCCCGAGAACTTGTCGCGACAGGATCACGAGCGCAATCAGCCCGCCCTGGGTGAGCTGGCCTTCCGATATCATATAGACACCGGCAATGACTAACACCACCACCACCATACTTTGTATAAAATAAGAAACCTGACTGACCGACGAGGAAAGAAATCTCGACCGGGCGCTCCATTTGGCGATGTAGCTGACAGCTTCTTCCCAGGCCCGCTGAACCTTGCTCTCCGCACCAAGCATCTTGATGGTTTCCAGACCCGATAATCCCTCTACCAGAATAGCATTTTTCTGAGCCGAAGCCGCGAATGTCTTGCCCACTGCCTTTTGCAGGGGGATCTGGACGGACAAGGAATAAATCAACAATAAGGCCATAGCCGCAAGAAAAGCAAAAACTATGGAACCGCCAATATACCAGATAACAAACAGACCTAACACCATAAACGGCAAATCTATCAGGGCGGTGATAGAAAAGGAGGTGATAAATTCGAGGACACTCTCGAATTCACGCAGGTTATTGGAAAAAGACCCAATGGACTGGGGGCGGGCTTCCAGCTTGAGCCCCAGAACTTTCTGCAGCAAAAGGGAAGAAATGATCAGGTTAGCTTTTTTGCCTGCCTCGTCTACAAAATAACCGCGTAATCCCTGCAGCAGCGAACCAAACAGGTAAATTACCGTTATGCCTATGGAAAGTACCCAAAGGGTTTCAAAGGCACTATTGGGGATAACCCGGTCATAGACGTTGAGAATATAAAATGAACTCGCCAGACCGAAAAGGTTGATCAGGAAAGAGGCGACAATAACGTCACGGTAGATACGCCAGGATTGGAAAATGGTCCCCCAGAACCAGTTTTTTGTAGCACCGGTGTCCAAATCAGCGGCGTGTTCCCTCGTCGTCCGGAACTTGGGCCGGACAAAGATAGCGTAGCCCGAATAGAATTTTTCCAGATCACCGAGTGAAACTATTTTTTCTCCCATGCCTGTTTCCGGCATCAATATTCTTAATTTTTGACCGCCCTCAATTTTTTCAACGAGGACGCAAGCTTCCCGCTCATTAAGGAGCAGGACGGCCGGGAGCTGCAGATTGGCAATTTTATGAAGGGACCTCTTTACTATCCGGGAAGCAAGATCAGCCCGATCAGCAGCCCGGGAAAAGAGCTCTACCGTAAGGCGGTTCTGGACCAGCGGCAAGCCGGCGCTTAAACCTGTCCGGGTTGCCGAACGGCCGTGCAGCTTGGTCAGTGTAATCAAGCAGTCAAGCAGCGGGTCATCTTGTCTATCCGTGTCCTCGCCGAGATTCCAATCAACTGCCGCAGCTTCATTTATTTCTGACATGATAATCTTCTTTCATCTGAGAGAAAGCCGGATCTGACCACCGGACGCGCCAGCCTTCTCTTATTCAGTTATTTTATTATATATTTTTTTTATAAATAGTGCTATCTCTTCTTCCACAAATTTGGATTAAAAAACTTTGGACCCAAAAAATAGGGAGCATGGTCATGTTGTACGTAGAACGCGCCAATGATGGTGAAATTATCGCCCTGCACAATAACCCCGATCAGAACAATAGTGAACAAAAATCACTTGTTGATGAAGAAGTAGTTAATTTCCTGAATAAAAGCACTAACTCGGAATCATGGAAACAATTACTGTCTCTCACCGATAGCAGGACTATACGCATCCTGGAAGACCTCATTGACCTGTTAAGCCGCAAAAACGTTATTTCTTTTACTGAACTTCCGGAACAAGCCCAGGAAAGAATCCTGGAACGTAAAACACTCCGGGAGAAAATGGCTTCTACAGACCTGCTCGTAAACGATATTTTATAAAACTACCTGAATTATGTAGTTTTAATCAAACTGCTAATCGGTTTAGGCCGATCAATATAGTATCCCTGTATTGCATCCAGGTTCAGATCTTTCAGTATTTTCGCCTGCTGCTCCGTCTCCACCCCTTCCGCTATTACCGCGATATCTATGCTATGGGCAACGCTGCACAGTGAACCGATGAAAAATCTGCTGTCACTTTCTTCATCTTTAAGCTCGCCCGTATAGGCCCGATCAATTTTCACATAGTCGGGACGGAGCGACTGTAAATAGCCCAAATGCGAAAAACTCTGCCCATAATGATCTAACCCCATGGAGTGGCCACATTCACGCACAACGGTGCTGAATTCCTTAACCAGACTCAAATTCTGGACAGCGCCGAATTCGGAAAACTCAAATATGATGCGCGGAGCATTAGGAAGCGGATTTTTCAGGAAAGAGTAAACCCACTGCCGGAATTCATTATCCTGTAGTGAAGCCGGCGATACATTCACGGCCACGCTGTCCACCTTTAGCTGTCGGCGATCAAGTTTCAGAACCTCCTCCAGCACGATCCGGTCTATGGAGGAAACGAGATTCAAGCGCTCGGCCAGGGGCATGAAGATACCGGCGCTCAGGAACTTACCGTCCTCCTGAACAATCCGGGAGAATATCTCTAAATGGACGAGCTGATTCCGGTCCGCTGTTTTTACCACCGGTTGCGCATCAAGGCTGATTCTCCTTTCCAGCAGAGCTTTTTCCAGTTTTTCCCTCCATTGCTGCTGTCCCAGCGGCATTTGGGCCGTCTCTTCGGTAATCGCACGGACACTCCATCCGTTGGGCCCTGCCTGCCTGGCGGCGGTTAGCGCCAGATCGGCTTCCGAGAGCAGGCGGCCGAGTGAGGTGGTGGCTTCATAGGTCGCGGCCCCCACATAGCCGATGTTGTCCGTAATCGCGAGCTGTTCGGCGGCCAGACCACTCAGTTGGCTGGCTACGCCGCCGGCGATCGTCTCCGCGTCCCATGTCGGGGCGTCCGGCAGGAAGATGCCAAAGTCGCCGCCCGTGAGACGGGCCAGAACTCCGCTTGCATACTGACGGGTGGAATCCTGCAGTAGCGCCGCTATCCTTTTCAGGAATTCGTCGCCGGCCTGAAAACCCTTCGACTGATTGAGTTTGTCCAGATCATTCAGTTTAATCAAAAGCAGGATGCCTTTGGTGACGCTGTCGCGGCGATCGAGTCGAGCGGTGATCTGGGTATCGAAATAACGACGGTTACCCAAACCGGTCACGGGATCGTTGTAGGAGCGTTCCCGGAGTCCCTCGGCCTGCGTTACCTGCTCTTCAAACATCTCCTTCACTTTACGGGTCATGCGGTTCATGGCCTCGACCACGCGCCTGAACTCCTTGGTCCAAGGTATGCGCTCCTGGATCTCATACTCTTTTCTGCAGATCGCATCGGCCTGCCGCTCCACCAGCATGAGCGGCCGGAGCAGAAAGCGCAGACCGAAGCCGCCGGCAATGAGCACAAAAAGACCGCAGGCAATGAACCAGATGGTCGTGCTGACCATATCATCCCAGAGCGTCTTGTAGGCATAGCCGGGATGGCTCTTCACCACAATCGTGCCGGCCCGAATCCAGCCGGACATCACATTGGCGCTTGCTTCGGGTGGCTTCAGTGGTAGCCAGCGAATGAACCAAGGAGGTACGTTTTCGATTTTCACGCTTTGGACGCGCTCCAGCACGACCTTTTCCTTGACATCAACCAATTTGATATTCTCATAATACCCGCGATCGAAAACGGCGTTGATCATGCTTTCAACCGAAGGCATGTCATTTCTAACGACATGTTGGGAGACGGAAAGACCCAGTGAGGTTGCCGTATCCTGAGCATGTGATTCCAGTTGATCTGCCAGGAAGGCGCGGGTGCTGTCGAGCTTGGCATACCATGTCCCGGCAAAGAGCAGGAAAAACAGAACCAGCGTAAAAATTATGAGTTGGCGGAATAGTGTCATTGGATAAAACCTCTATTTACAGTTCGTTCTTCGACATCTTCTGCAAGAGACCCTGCCAGGGCTTGAGCCGGTCGCTGCCGCCGGCCAATTTGCCTTTCCCACGCTCTTTGGCCGTCCAGAGCCCGGCGCTGTTAAAACTGAACACGGGCATTAAATCCGTGCGCTTTGATGCTGGTTCGATGGAGTCTATCAGGTTATCGAGAACCAGCGGTTCGGCGCCCGGTTCGCTGTAATACGTCAGTACCATGTGGGCAATATTATATTGCAATGCTTTGACGTAAGCAATGTTCAGCTTTTCTTCAGCGACACCCATTGCCTTGAGGGTAAAAAATTTGGCAATGGCAAAATCCTCGCAATCACCCGTTTTCTTACAGAGAAACTCAATGGGCGATGCCCAGTAATCTTCTACGCCCCATACTTCCATATCACTGGCAAAGCGAATCCTGCTGTTGTAAAAATTGTTGACTTTCTCGAGTTTCTCCCGGTCCGAGGTGCTTTTATCCTTGTAGATCAGCTCTTCCCAT
>JAPLJV010000027.1 GCA_026388415.1 Deltaproteobacteria bacterium
GACACGCTTTATTCATTCCTCTCAGACGTCATCGCCATAATGACCTGGTAAGCCATTTGGAACCTCCTGCAGCCTTTCTTTAAAGCGAGCATTGCACCTATCGCAATGTGATAGCGCATTTTCCTTTCTCGGTGGAAACGCACTAAGAAACCCACACCTACCCCTGCTCCGCCTTCAATTTTCCTTCCTCCTTCAATTGTTTCTTTACCTTTGCCCATAGGCGTTCCTTCCGGTAGATCTTGCGCACGGCTTCTATATCGGGAAAGCTTATCGCCTTGCCCATGCAAAGGTTTGCGCAGGTTGAGCAGCCCACGATACACGAGTAGGGACGTCCCACCTGGGAACCGCCCTCTGCCCAGTCGTATACAGCTTTGCCGCAGTTCATACACATACCGCATTTAACGCATTTTTTGGGGTCGATTGTGGGAAACCAATTAATCTTCTCTCGCGGATATCCAGTTAGCCAAGCCATTGTAATTCCTCCTTAAAAGTTTCGTATCCCCATTTCGATTACAGGATGGTGTCTCGTTTAATCCATACCATCCTGCATCCTTATGGTTAAAATTTACCAAACATCAGAAATGCCTTTGTTAATGAAGACTTGAGACGGCTCAGCACCTCGAATACCTGATCGCGGGTACCGCCAGGAGCGACAGACTCAAGTTTTGCGATATCCTTCCGGACTGAGTCCATGGCCGACCGGATCTCTGCAATTTTGGCTGCATCAAAATGAAAAAGTTCCGCGTCGAGGTTGACAGCCTGAACAGATGCCCAGGTTGCCTTGAGGACCGGAACCATAGATGATACAAATCTGATGTCTGCTTCGGTTAAATCCGGTGCCTTCTTGCCGGTCAGAATGGCGATCGTCTTGTCACGTACTACACGATATTTGCTGAAGCCGTCGAGATAATACTCGATATTCCGTTTTTCCCGAAGCTCCTCAAAGGTAATTCTAACGCCTTCCAACACTTCGTGAATTTTCGGAAGATTTCCTTCCTGAGCAGCTTGTCCCGCTTCGGCAATACTATCTTTCACGGTTTCAAGGCCCCTGGTCCATTCGGCGTCACCTGGAAATGCGTCCCGAGCTGACGCAAAAAAGATCGTCCATTGTAACTGAAGGCGCACGACCGCAGTCCTCGTCGCGTCAAGTTTTCCCTGATTGCTCAAAGAAGCCACCGGGATAAGGATCTGATCGAGAGCTGCCATTTCGGAAACAAGTGAGGGCGCCGCAAAGCCCTGGGCTGCCAGCCCCGTGATCAATAGGCCTGCAATAACGACTGTCTTCATTACTTTTCTGAAAGATCGCAAGGTTTTCTCCTTTTCAAATCGTGTTAGATTGCCGCTCGGCAATTCAATTTGCCAACTGTGGAAATACTATGTCATCTCCAATTTAACGTAACCGGCTAAAAAAAATCCTGCGGGATCACCCCGAATCTGATAGTCAAAGACCCGTTTCCGGCGGCGGCGGATATCGTTGATTATGATCGCCTGTCAGCGCTCCCTGCCGGTAAAAATGACGTAGAATACGGGCAGAAGGAACAGCGATACCAGCACCCCCACTGCAAGCCCCCCGATGGCGCCGACGGCAATGGGCTGAAGCATGTCTCCGCCTTCCTCAATGTTGAGGGCCAGTGGGATGAGCCCGGCGATAAAACAGAACGAAAGCATAAGACGAGGCCGCAGGCGGATTTTTGCCGCCGTGACAATGGCCTCAACTGCCGTCAGTTGCTCGTGGGATCTCAGCGATTCTGCGTAGGTGATGACCAGGACGCCCTCATTGACAGTCAAGGCGATCACCACCAAGATGCCGATGATCAGCGTGGCGCCCATCGGAATTCCGGTCAGGAAAAGGGCCGCGACCGTTCCGGACAGGCAGAAGGGAATCACCGACAGGACGAGCGCCGGGAGCTTCAGGCTGTTAAACTGGACGGCCAGAACGGCAAAGGCGAAAAACATGGCGAACCCCAGAATCATCACCACTGACCTCGTCATGTCCCGCATCATCTGGGCCTGGCCGCCGTAGAAGACCTCGTAGCTCCCCGGCAGCTCGAACTTCGCCATGGCCTTCTTCAATTCGTCAAGTGCCTGGCCAATGCTCACATCGGCGGCATCTCCGCGGATGATCACCTCTTTGACCTGATCTTCCCGGAGAATCTCGACGGGTCCGGTGGCCTGAATGACCTTTGCCACATCTCTGAGTCGCAGGTAACCGCCTCGGGAACGGCTGATGATCAAATTCTCGACATCTTGTCGGGAGGCAACCTCCTTTTCCGGCATTCTCAGGCGGATACTGTACAAATCCTCCCCATCCCGGAAGCGCGTTGGCACGGCGCCGCTCAGGAGCGTTTGCGCCGCCGAGGCGACATCGGCCACGGTGACACCGAGGCTGGCGGCCCGGGTGCGATCGAGCCGGATCTGGTATTCCGGTTTCGTCAAATCCATGGAAACATAAACGTTCCGGAAATATTTGAGACCGTTCATGGCCTCCGAGGTCTTCCGCGCCAGATCGAAGAGGACCTTCATATCCTCTCCCTTGATCTTTACCTCGATGTCCGCTTCGCCGATTTTGCGCATCCCCTTCATCTTCATCTGCGCGACGATGAGATTGCCCCCAGGAACGGGGACTTTCGAGACTACGGATCTGACCTGCCTGATATAATCCTTGGTGCCGATCTTCCGTTTATGGCGTGGAACGAGCTGGATATTGATTTCCCCCTCGTTGGCGATCTCGAAGGCGTAGAGCCCCAGCACCTTGGCGCCTGCAAGCGTGAAATAGCTCTCAATCAGGGGATCCTTGGCAATTTTCCCCTCGATGTCGCGCAGAATGCGGTCAGTCTCACCGACGGAGGCCCCCGTCGGGAGCTTCACCTTGATCATGACGCGGCCGTCGTCCATGGCGGGTAGAAATTCGCTCCCCACCCAGAAGAAAAGCGAGGCGGCCCCGATCATGAAGACCGAAAACACGCTCAGGATCAGCTTCCTTCGGCGGAGCACCGCCCTCAACAAGCCTTCGTAGCGTCCTTTAACGCTTTCAAAAAACCGTTCGAAGATACCTGATTCGACCGATCGGGAGCCTCTTTCTCCCAGGAGGAGCGCCGTCAGCATGGGTGTGGCTGTCAGGGCCATCAACAGGCTGATTAAAACGATCCCGGCAACGACCAGAATCAGTTCCTTGAACAGCAGGCTGATCAATCCCGGCACGATCAGAAAGGGGAGAAAAACAGCCAGGAACGCCAGCGTCGCGGCGATGATGGCCGGCCCGACCTGCGCGGCGCCGGAGATGGCGAGCGTCTCTGAGGTTCCGGGTTCTCCTTCATGCCTCAATCGGGTGATGTTTTCCACAACGACGATGGCGTTGTCCAAAACGACGCCGAGAGCGACGACGAGCCCCCCGAGGGAGAAGATGTTAAGGGAAAAACCGGCCAGCTTCATCAGGGCGAAGTTGACGATCAGGGTGATCGGCAAAACCAGCATCATGATCAGGGCCTGCCGCCAGCTTCCCAGGAAAAGGTAAACCACGAGAATGATGAGAACGGCGGCTTCGGCGGCGGCGTTCCTGACACCCTTGAGGGCGGCGGTGACGTAATCCGCCTGATTTTCCACGATCCCGAGGCGGATGTCCCCCGGCAGGGAGGCCTTCAGCTCCGCGATTTTCCGTTCCACGGCCTGGGCAACATTGACGGTGTTGGCACCGGCCTGCTTGAGGACGCTCAACTTGACGCACGGTTTGCCACCGATACGGGTGATCACGCGCGTCTCCTCGTGGCTGTCTTCGACCTTTGCCACGTCCCGCAGGGACACCTTCCCCGCATCCCCACCCTTCAGGACCACTGCCCTGATCTCGTCCAGCGAACGGTACTCGCCCACCGTCCGTGCGATGAATTCGCGGGGGCCGACGGTGATCCGGCCGCCGAATTGTTCGATGTTTTCCTCCTGAAGCCGCTTGGTCACCGCCGGCAGGGAAAGGCCATATTTCTCCAGGGCAGCGGCGTCCAGATGAACCAGGATCTCCCGTTTGAGCCCTCCGGTGATATCCGTCCCGGCGACCCCCGGCACGGAGATGATCTGATTCTGGAGCCACTTGTCCACCCAGGTGCGGAGTTTGACCATATCCCACTGATCGGACGAGACGGTGAGCTGGATCACGGGAAGCTGGGAGGGGTCCGACTTGAAGACGAGGGGAGGATCAATGTCCTTCGGCAGCTTCCTGGCCACCCTCGCCATCGCCGCCAGGGCGTCCTGGTAGGCGGTGTCGAGGGAAACCCCGTACTGGAAGTTCGCCGTCAGTGTGTACATCCCTTCGATTGATGAGGATTCGAGGTAGTCCAGTCCGTCAACCGACGCCATTTGTCGCTCGATGGGATCGGCGACGTTCACGTCCAGTTCCTCGGGGGTGGCGCCGCGGGCGTAGATATAGACCTTGATCATGGGATAGGTCATATCGGGCAGGAAATTTGTTGGCAGTTGCCACAAGCCATAGGCGCCCAGGATGATCAGCGTCATGACAATTGCGGCGGTGGCGATGCGCCGTTTGACGGCCAGAGCGGAGATCTTCATTTGGGCGTTCCTTTCGTAGCGGCTGCCACCGGTTTGGCTGCGTCCGCCTTGACATCCGGTCCGCCTTTCTTCTCCAGCAGTTTGACCTCCGTTCCGTCTTTCAATTTTTCATTGCCGGCCACGACGACCCGTTCGCCAGGTTTCACTCCGCTGACGATCTCGATCATCCGTCCCGATTCGATCCCCGTCATAACCTTTCTCGCGACGGCCTTTCCTTCCTGGACAACGAAGACCACGCGAGCGCCTGTCGCATTGACGAGGACGGCTTCTGCGGGGACCATAACCGCCTTATCATGGGTCTGCACATTCAGTTGAATTCTGGCGAAGAATCCCGGCATCAGGGCGATCTTCTCCGACACAACCGCCTCGGCAAGCCGGGTGCGCGTGCCGGGGTCGAGCTTTGGATAGACGCGATTGATCCGGGCTGAAAAAGTTTTTCCGGGATAGGCGTCCAGGATGACGGACAAGATCTTGTCGGCGCCGACGCTTTGCGCATCCGCCTCGGGAACAGCAAAGCGGACGACAAGACTCGCCGGATCAAATATTTCAATCAGGGGGGTCCTAGGGGCCACGTAATCGCCTTCGACCACCATCACCTTGGAGACAATGCCGCTCCAGGGGGCGGTGATCTGATAGTCCGTGCGGCTCTCCTCGACCCTGGCTAACTGCGCCTTGGCATTTTCGTATTTGGCGTTGGCGATGCCGAGCTGGTCTCCAGGAATGGCCCCGTTTTCAACCAGTTTTTTTACCCGCTCCAGTTCATCCTGCTCCTTTTTCAAATCCAATTGAGTAGCGGTCAGGAGGGCGTTGATTGACTTATCCCGGCCGATGCAGATGAGCTTCTGGTCTTTTTTCACGCGATCACCCTCGCGGACGACGCTATCGCCGCAATAGCCGATGGGGCCTTCGGCGGGGGATGACATCCGGGCGATTCTTGCCGCCTCCACCGTGCCGTCCAGATCGATGGACCGACCGATGGAACCGGACGTCGCCACAGTGACCGCTACGACAGGCAGATTCTTGGCAGGCGCAACTTCCGCCGCGGCTGAGGTCGGCGCATATCGCCACATGCAGACGTTCAGAAATAAAAAGGCTAAAATTCCGGAAATAAAGATGACTCGCTTGCTCATAACGTTCCTCCCGTTGCCAGCTTCAGTCTGGCCATGGATATGTGATAATCGATGCAGGCCCGGCAATTGCTCGTTTCTATCTGGAGCAAGGCGGCTTGGGCGTCGAGGACATCCGTGATGGACCCCTTGCCCAGTTCGTACTTCAACGACTCGATGCGGAGGCTTTCCTTCGCCTGCTCGATCGATTTTCCCGTCGCCCTGAACCGCGCTGTATTCGACAGCACGTCGAGGGCCGCCGTCTCCGTCTCCTGCCGGATCTGAAGGTCCAGTTTTTTCAACCGATCCCGCGCCGCCGCGAGAATGGCGGACTCCTCGGCGACCTTCGCGGCAACGCGACCACCCTCGAACAGCGGCACCGAAAGGACGACGCCGATGTAACTCGCGTCTTCCGTTGATTTGGTGTTTTTTCCCATGTCCGCCGCGCTTGAAGCGTTCCTGATGCCGTAAGTCCCCAACAAGTTGACGCTGGGCAGGTAACCGGACTTCGCAGCTGCCACCCGCAGTTCCTGAGCCTCCAACCGGTCTTTTGCGGCCTGGTAATCGGGGCGTTTTTGCAAGGCCGATTCGATCAACCGTCTCATATCGATGGACGTTTCTAAAGGAAGGTCCGCTTTATCTTCCAATCGCGCCTTTTCCGGGACTGCGTCATATCCCATCAGGTTGAACAAGAGGCGCTCCTGGACGGCCAATGTATTTTCTTCCTTGATGATATTCTGATTCAGATCCGATAGACGGACTTCCGTCCGCAGGAGATCAACCTTGGCAACCTTCTGGACGTCATAGAGTTGCGAAACCCGTTTTCTGTTTTCTTCGAGCGCCCCCCGAGAAAATTCCAGGGAAGCGATGACCTTCTTCTGTCCGAGAATCGAGAAATAAACACCGGTTACGCTGTAGATCAGCTCATCCCGGGTACGGATGAACCTTTTCTTTTCCGCTTCGGATAGCTTTCCAGCGGTGCCGGCTTCGCTGGTGATGCGCCCCCCGGCGTAAAGGGTCATTCGCGCCACCAGATCGGCCCGCAGGATATCGTTATCGAAGACGCCCAACTCCCCGTTGTACCGGGCCGCAATCAACCTCTGGTTGTCTCCGTATCGTTGATAGCTGCCTTCGGCGCTCACCTGAGGCCAGAAAGCGGCCCGCGCGGCATCGAACCTCGATTCGGCCGCAGACATATCCCCTTGGGCGGCGGCGATCTCAGGATTTTTCGCCAGCGCTATGTCGATACAGCGATCCAGTGAAAAGAGAGAGTCGCTTTCCGCGACGGCGGCGGTCTGAATTGCCTGCGCATGGCCTCCGGGTCCCGACGCCTGGGCTTGGGCATTGCGGGAATAGATGTCGGACAGGGAGACGGCCACGAGAAAGACGACGAAACCTATTTTCTTTATCGTTACTTTGGTCACAGGACTTCAACCTCCTATTTTCTTGTACCTAATACTGGCCATTAAATTTAACAATGCTTCAGCCAAGTCCTCGTTATGGCCCGCGATGCAATAAACCGCTTCGGAACTCGGGTTGCATTCCGGTCGGGAAATCCGTTTAGTGTATCCGGTTAACAGCATGTTATCACCTCCATATATTCAAATACTTCGATCAAAAAAATTGCTGGTTGACGCCTGCACGTCGGCCATCATCCGGCAGAGGCGGTCAGTCATATGTCCTATTCTCTTCAAAATCGAATTCTCCTTTGGCAAACAGGGACAAACAGGCATCCACGACCTGGGGATCATAAAGGATGCCTCGGTTTTTAGATATTTCTTCCAATGCCTTATTGATGCCCAAGGCCGGACGGTAAGGCCGGTGTGAGGTGACGGCTTCAACGACATCAGCCACGCCGATAATCCTGGCCTCTAAAGTGATATCTTCACCTGATAGTCCCTGTGGGTATCCGGAGCCGCCGAGCCTCTCGTGGTGCTGGAATACGGCCCGGGCAACCGACCAGGGAAATTCGATCTCCTTCAATATTTCATAATCGATTTGGGGATGATCCTCTATCAAAGCAAATTCTTTATGACTTAATTTTCCGGGTTTGCTTAAAATCTCCGCCGGAATATGTATCTTGCCCACGTCGTGGACCGTCGCCGCCGTCCGGATGCCCATGATTTTATCCTCGGTAATACCGATCAGCAGCGATCGCACCGGCCAGAGCGGCAACCCGTTGCTGGTGACCCGCCGTGTAGGGATCTCTGGTCTCGACGATCTTCGCCACGGTCTGTATCAGCCCTTCCGTTCGTTTGAGCTTTTGCTCACAGCTTGCCGGTACGGCGCGTGGACGTCGTCGCTGTTTCGGTTTATCGATTGATGATGCCTGCATATTTTTCTCCCTACCCACAAACCCTGCGATATACCGACAGGATTTTTTCCGCGGCCGCTTTCCAGTGGATGTTCTTAAGCTCTTCCCGCGATCTGTCCACCATCTCCGTCACCAGAGCCGGATGCCGGATCGCCCCGATCATCTTGTCGGCCAATTCATCAACATTCCAGAAGTCAACTTTCAGTGCGTGGTGAAGGATCTCGGAGACGCCCGACTGCTTTGACATAATGACGGGAATATCATAGAGCATGGCTTCCAGCGGCGATATTCCGAAAGGTTCGGAAACGCTCGGCATGACATAGAGGTCACTCAGGGCATAGATTCGTTCCACCTCGTCGCCCTTCAGGAAGCCGGTAAAATGAAAGTGACGGCCTATTCCCAACTGGGCAACTCTTTCGATCATCCGGGGCATCATATCCCCGGCGCCGGCCATAACGAAGGTCACCCGCGGAATCATCTCCAGCACCCTTGCCGCCGCCTCGATGAAGTAGTCGGGCCCCTTTTGGAACGTAATCCTTCCCAGGAAGAGAACAATCTTTTCACCCGGCCGTTTCTCACCGCGGTAGCGTATTGCCCCCTCGCTCCGCGATACGGCATTGTGCACGACCGTCACCTTTGCGGGGTTGATGCCATAACGGTTCACGATGGTATTCTTCGTGTAATGACTCACGCTGATGATATGATCCGCATTTTCAAGCCCGTAACGTTCAACATCGTAAACCTGACGATTGATGTTCTCGCCGCTCCGGTCGAATTCGAGGGAGTGGACATGGTAGATATAGGGTTTTCCAGTCGCCCGCCGGGCCTCGATCCCCGCATGGACCGTCATCCAATCATGTCCGTGGATGACATCGAAGGTCTCTCCCCTCGCCAGAATGCCTGCCGCCCGGCCATAGTTTATCACCTCCAGAAAGAGATCTGAACCATAATCGCCGGAAAGTTCCCCGGTACCGTGGTTACCCGGCCGCTGATTTGTCAAAATCCCTCGTGACAAGGAGGCGATTAACGGCGAGGCGCTGGCGTATGGCCTCAGGGTAGATGCAATTGCCCTGAATTCCATGGCCTTGGTGAAAATTTTCGTTGACGAATCTTCGCTCAAAGAGACATCCGATGCCGATATCAGCTTTACATGGGATGCAAGATGGTCTCCCTTTATTTTCGGCAGCACAAAAATAATTTCCGTACCAAGCTCGCCCAGTCCCTGGGTGATGCCCAAACAGGCTGTTCCAAGTCCGCCGCTGATATGGGGAGGAAATTCCCAGCCGAACATGAGAACGCGCATAAGCTCGCTCCTCTCTGACGACATTGTACAATCTGCCGCCTTCATTTATCTCCATAAGGCCTTGCCCGTGAGGCTCAAATATCGTCTATTGGACGGGGTGGTTGGATTCACCGTCCAAACTGAATGTGGTGAAAAACAGCGCCCAACTATTTCAGTAGCCCGAGCAGGGGATGCACACCGGCTGCCCATCCTTGATCCGGACATAGCGATCGAAGACGTACTCATGGCACAGGCTGCATTTGGCCTTGTTGAACGACCCCTTCACCGGTATGAACTTGAAGTCGGGTTTTGCCTCTACCTGAAAAAGAAAATCGTCCGGCTGTTCATACACCCACTGGAGAATTTCATCTCTAATTGCTTCCGGGATCTGGGACGGCTCCACCCCCTTTTTTCGATAGACAAAGAATTCGAACTTCCCCATGGCGTCGATGAAGTCGGGATTGAGGGAGTAGCGCACGGCACCTTTCCGGGGATGGTAGAACGTCGCCGCCAACTTGCCATAGAAGGTCTTGGCCATTAAAAGTTTCCCATAGGTGGCGCAGGTTGACGCCTGCAGACCGTCCATCATGCAGGTCTGAGGGTGTCCTTCGCCAATTTCCGGGAAGATGAAAAACCCGTGGTCCGGTTCAGGTTCGAGACCCAGATGCGAGAGTGCCAGCTTGCCCATGCGATAACCGATGGGCATGAAGGGACAACGGTGGCCGTGAAACTCAAAAGTCCATTCCGGTGGAACATGTTTTGTCGTCATAACATACCTCCTTGTTAAGTTTAGGTAATACGCCCTTTAGGATCTCTTCCAGTTCCCGGCTGTTGGGAACCCGACCAACTGCGATCAGTTTGCCATTTATGACCAGGGCGGGCGTACCCATAAGCCCCAGCTTCATCATCTCCCGGATATCCTTGATATACCGGTAGTCAACCTGGAGTCCCTTCCTGGCGATGACCTCCATGACCAGGCGGTCCAACTGCTCGCAAAGGGGACAGCCAGGACCGTAAACGCGTATTTCCGGCACGCCTGGTTTCCGCGTACGAGAGGCCTGCTGTCCCGTAAAGACCCTGTATTCATCGAAAAGGTCTTCGCGGTACATGTCTTCCAACTGAAGAGGCACGTAGTTTTTCACCTTGACCTTCTCAATGATCAGTTGCTTCACGGCCTTGTCGCCTTTTACCCCCGCGGCCCTGACTTCTGAGAAAATCTCATCCAGGTCTATGATCCCTACCGTGTTTCCACCGATGCGTATCTGTCTTGACTGTTCCATCTTGCCCACCTCTTTAAGCTTGAATCTTTCCGATTGCCGCTTGTTATCTTTTATCTGCGGTCAGGCATCAATCGCATTTTTCAGCCCGCCCTGCTGTGTTATCGTGCGCTCCGACCGTTTAGCGATAATCTTTACAAAATCGAGTGCGCCCTGGGCATCTCCGTCCAGGACAATCCTTTTAACGGTTATGTATTCTTCGAACGTAAATGTTAGAACCGCATGATCAAGCATGACTGCCTCCTAAATTCCTTGTATGTTTTGACGAACTCCCGGACCGAGCTCGAAGACTGGCCGTCACTTTGGGTTCATGGCTTCATCCAGCCGTTTTTCCAGTTTCTTGACAAATTCCATCGATCCTTTTACGTCGGAATCGAGCAGAATCCGCTTCAAACCATAGATATCCTCCAAGTCAAAGCTAAGAGCTTTTTTATGCTTGTCATTCATATTTACCTCCCAGCACGACAAAAATACCCGTTAGGCCAAATCGGCGCCTTCATTCCTCATTAATCATGACATCCACCTCTTGCCCATGGATTCATTTTTAGAGCCTTTATTTCAGCAAATCCATAATCATTTTGATTGCGATGAGATACAAAATTATTCCAATTGCAGCTTTGACCTGCTTCGCACTTAATCTCTTAGTCATGAGATGTGCTCCCAATATCGCACCGGCAATTGACCCCAAGGTACACAAAGACAGCAATCCGAGATTTATGTTCCCCAGGCTTACATGTCCCAAAAATCCCGCGAGGGAAGAAAATATAACAATAAAAGCGGTCGTGGCGGATGCCTTCTTAGGATTGAATCCCAGCCACACGAGGACCGGTACGATGATATTCCCCCCACCGACGCCCAAAAGTCCGCCTAAATAGCCCGCCAGGGAACCGACACCCAGCCCGTACCCAAATGATTTTTTAGTGCTGTCCTCAATTTGTCTTTCTTTCGCCTGGTAAAACAGCATCATCGAAGCAGCAAAGACCAGAAACCCTACAAACAGCCATTTTAGTATATGCTCCGGCAAATGTTCCGCTGTGCGCGCCCCCAGCGGTGAAAGTACGGTCGCCATAATGAGGATTGGAATGGCACTTTTAAAAACTATCAGCTTTTCCCTAGCATAGGTTATGGACGCAAATATCATGGCGACTGAATTTAGCAGGAGCGCCGTTGACATAGCGGTAAGAAGAGGTATCTTTAAGGCTAAAAATACGGGGATAAGGATGAAGGCCGCACCGATACCGGCTATCGTTAAGACTATCGTAAAACCGAAGGTGGCTATTCCTGCCATAATGTAAGTAAGAGTCATCCTATAAGCCTTTCTAAATTCAACAGTATGTCATGGACGAATAGAAGCAAGGCCACCCGCCTTTTTTGCCGGCGTCCACCTGTGCCGCTATTCCCCAAGGTGCCAGTCAATGTAAGGCCTCGGCAAGTCGGCCATGGCATTTACCATCAAATCGGCCAGGCCGGTATAGTGGATGCGGTATTTCTCCTCCAGGCCGTAATGTCGGAGCGCCTCGCGGAGGGTTCCCTTGCAGTTCGAGCAGGGCGCGATGACGCACTTGTCCGTGTCGGCTTCCAGCACATCCTGGAACGCCGCCAGTATCTGGCTCACCTTGACGCGCACAGACACGTTATTTCGCCATTGCGCAAAGTTGAGCGTGTCCATAATGGCGAACCCGCCCCCGCCGCCGCAGCAATAGTTCTCCACGCCCTGGGGCGTCATCTCGCGCAAGGGCTGGGCGCACACGGCCTTGATGATCTCTCGTTGCGGGCGGACAATGCCCATCAGCCGCACCACGTTGCAGGGGTCGTGCAGGGTGATGGGAAAATCGTTCCGCGCCGGGTCAAAGCGCACCCGCCCGCTCTTGACGATTGCCCACAACAGCGGCAGGCAGCTCTCGCGGGGCATTTCCGACAGGCTGAGCTCGCCCGGTAAGAGGCGGTCGGCAATCACGCACAGGGTTTTATGGGCGTGGCCGCACTCGCCTACTACGATCTTGTTGACTCCTAACTCTTTGGCCAGAGTGACGTGCCGCACGGCAATGCGGGTCAGTTCCACATCATCGAACCAGACGCCGTAGTTGACAGCGTCGTAGCCCAACTGCTCACTGCTGAGCGTCCAATCAATACCGGCCGCATCAAAAAGGATGGCAAAAGCAGCCGGGTTTTCCGGCCAGGAAAGAAATTCGCCGGCATTGTGGATCAAAAGAATATCAGCGCCTTTCTTGTCCACCGGCAGTTTGATTTTTTTGCCCGTCTTTTCCAGGATAATGTCCTCTACACACTCGACCAGGTCTCTAAAACCGGCTGGGTTCATACCGGTCGAGGATCCCACCTGAAGTTGTTGGCGGGTGCCCTTTTTCAACAGCTCCGGCGGTGCGATGCCTAACTCCTGGCTGAAAAGCTTGCGAATCTCGCGGGCAATCAGGGCGTTGTCTATGCCGACCGGGCAGACCGCCGCGCAGCGCCTACAGAGGTTGCAGCGATAGGACAACTCTAACAGACGCCAAACCGTCTTGGCATTCAGCTCGATGTCCGCACCGAGAAAAGAGCCCAGCAACTTGCCGCCGGTGGTCAGGTAACGCTGGTAAAGCCGTCGTAAAATTTCAGCGCGAAAGGTGGGGCGATAAATCTCTTGCCGCCCGCTGCCTACATAGACGTGGCACGCTTCCGAGCAGGTCTGGCAGCGGACGCAATAGTCCATGGCCAACCGCAGGTTCTTGACAAATGGCCAGTTGTTATGCGGATCGAACAGCTTTTTCAGCCCGCTCAAGAATCCCTTGACCAGCCGCTCTTCCTCTTCCAGCGTGGTGGGTTTGGGCAGGTCAAAATCGGAAAAACCGTCCAACGAAAAGTCATAACTTTCCAGCCAGCGCGCCTTGAGAGGCGCCAGCGGTGGCTGCTCCAGGCCGGGCAGCGCCAGCAATTCATCAATGGACATGGGCGCCAGCGGCTCATCGCCTGGTGAAGAAATTTGCGATAAATGTGTTATTTTTTCATTTCTTCTCACCATGGGTCTGTTCCAGCCAGGTCCGGCCGGTCGCCACATGCGGCCCCGCCCACGTGACCCGATAGGCGAGCTGCGCCGCCATTTTTTCGTCCACGGGCGAGCCTTTGATTTTAAAGCGGTCCTCCCACAACGTCAGATGGATCGTAAAATACTTGGCAAAATAGTGGATCAGTTTGGAGAAGGGCATGTAGATCAAAAAGAGCTCGAAGAACAAGAAGCACAAGGCGGTCAGGACGGGAATCGCAACTGGCCTGAAGGAAAGGACGCTGTCCACATAGGCGCGATGAGAGGCGAAGACGGGATCAGCCAGCAAGGAAAGCAAGCCGGACACAAAGATCGCCGCCAGGAACAGGAGATTGAAATAATCCACCGGCGCAGTATAAAGCCGTAGATCGGCGTGGCTGACTCGCTTGACGGCCAGCCCCAGGCTGCCGACCGCGCCCAGCGCAAAAGCGGCCATTCCCACACTGTTGACCAAATACGTCAGAGTAACCGGTTGGTCGGCCCCTCCGACGATGCGCTCCACAACCAACAGGCCCGCCCAACCCAGCAGCAGATAATCGCCCCAGTGCATCGCCAGCGAAAACGGCCACAGACCGTAAGGATTATGTTTCCTCACCCGCTTGAGAAAGAATATCTCGGTGCCCATTTCCGCCAGCTCGGCCGGAAGGAATGACCCGGTCTGGGGTTTTTGGGCCCAGTCTGTTTCCTCCATGTACGAGCCGCCGTAGCGGCGTCTCTCCCTTGGCCCGTGCGGCGACGGGTAGATCTCCCAGCGCAGGTTGAGGGGCAGCCTGGACAACTTGAAAATCTTGACGGCCGAAACGCCGACAAAGAGCAAAACCGAGCCCCAACCCGATAAGACCATCATCCACTGAAACATAAGCATCTCCTGGAAGACCTTCTGGATTTCGCGCGAGCGCCCGGCAGGTCTATCCCTCGTTACACGCAGCCAGTCGGCTTGGACAGGCCGGCAATTTTACACGCGCCCTGGGCCGGGCCGTTGGGGAAAAGCTCGTTAATATACTTGAGCTGAAAGCCCGTATCCTTGCACAACTTGCGGATGAGCGGGGCAACGCCAAACTTTTGGTAATAGTCGCGGATGTGCTGGATCACCTTCCAGTGATCCGGCGTCAAGGCGTTGATGCCTTGCTGCCCGGCCAAGAACTCTGCCAGATCTTTGTCCCACACGGACGGGTCGGCAATGAAACCGTCCTCGTCCACTTCGATCGACTTGCCTCGATATTCGATTAACGGCATATTCTCATCTCCATCTTTTAAAACGCACTAACGCTCATATCCTGAGCAGGGGATGCAAACATGCTTGTCTTTCACCACGCGCAGGTAAGCGTGAGCGGTCAGCTCGCCGCAGCCGGCGCAGGGCACAAAGCCCATTACCTCCGGGAACCATTCACCCGCGTACTCAAAGACCGGGCCAATGGTCAGCACGTCCGCTTCCGGCGCATTCCACACCAGGTTGACCAGTTCCATCTGTTCTTCTTCAGGAATTTCATCCGGCATGATCCCCAGGCCGCGCTTCCGCATAAAGGCCGACTCGCCAATCTGCTTTTGCAGGGTAGGTTTGTAGCTCACCCTCACCGCGCGATTGGTCGCCTTCTCGATCAGGCTAAAGGCCAGTTTGCCGTAGGGCTGTTTGCGAATGTTTCCCTTGCCGAAGGTACAGCCGGTGGTGTATTGCACGCCGTCACCGAAGCAAATCCCGCCGTGGTCTTCGCCGGTCTCCAGGATGCTGTATAACTGCGTGCCGCCGGAGCGTTTCACGCCCAGGGTTCGCAGGGCTGCCAACCCCGCGCGCACGCCTGCCACACTGGCGTAGCATTTGTGGCCGTGAAACTTTAACGCGTCCATCAGTATTTGTTTGTCGTCCATTGAGTCCTCCTTGTAAAATTTGATAGGTAATCGCCGGTAATCACGGCTCCTTACACTTTTTCCGCGCACGGCATGCACACGACCCTGCCGTTCTTGACGCGGGCGTAGCGTTCCACCGCCACCTCGCCGCAATCGGCGCAGGTGATAGTCTTGAAATCCTGTGGGTGGGGTTTGGGCGGTGTGATTTCCACCACCTCGCCAATCTGAAACAACGATTCGGCTGGGGCGCTCAATACCATCTCGACCATCGGATCCACCAACTTGGGGTCAATCTGGGAAGCCGGCACGCCGTTCTTGCGAAATTGGATGAACTCGGATTCCTGGCTGCGCTGAATCATCTCCGGCCGCGTCATCACGCGCACGCTACACCCCGTCTTGTTGTCAATCAGCGTGAGAACAAACTTGCCATAGCCCATTTTTTGAATGTTGCCCTTGCCAAAGGTGCAGCCGGTCGCCATTTGCACGCCGTCGGCATAGCATGTACCGCAGTGATCGCGGTCAATCTCCACCAACGCAGTTAATTGGCCGTCGGCCGCACGTTGCACGCCCAATACTTCCAACGCGGCCAATCCCGCTCTCAATCCCATAGGCATGGCCGGACAAGTGTGTCCGTGCAACAGCAATCCCGCTTTGTATAACTCGTTATTACTATCCATTTCAATTTCCTCCTTTTAAAGTTTTAAACCTTCATTGATTTCTTTTGCAGTGTCCACGACACGGCGGACATCACCGAGACATCACCTTCCCAGGGGATGGGTAGTGTCGCATCTGCACATCCCCTGCTTTTTCTCATTTAGTATTCTTTCCAGGATGGATGACGTTCCATTATTTCCCTGAACGTCCCTGATTATATCTTCTTCCGAATATCCAAAACAGTAGCAGATAAGATTCTTCGTCATTAGTCGCCCCTTCTATCTTGCTAAACAAATAAGATCGATAACAGCGCCGTTCCCAATATTGCCCAGAGGGCGTCATTTTTTAATCAGAGTATCCGTTTGCTCACCAATGTCGGAAGGCCCGTTTCCCCAATCTACTGAAGGGACAGGGCATTAAAAAGATAACCGACCGCCATGATGCCGATACCCACTATACCGATGAATACCGCAATCAGGCGGGGCTTCAGGACTTTGCGCAGGATGATGAACTCCGGCAGGGAAAGGGCGATTACCGACATCATGAAGGCCAGCACGGTC